>NZ_DATLXO010000062.1:0-44054 GCF_035575815.1 Iamia sp. | reverse complement strand
CGGCCTGGACAGCGAACCCCTCTACCACCCCCCGCCGTTGGCCGATCGCATCGAGCCGACCCCGCTCGGTGAGCGCATCGTGAGCATCGGTCGCCTCGAGGCCAACAAGCGCCCCGGCCTGCTGATCGACGCCCTCGGCGCGTCGACGAGCGGCCTGGACGGCGTGCTCGCCGGCGCCGGGTCCCACGCCGATGAGCTGCGCGCTCGCACCGCGGCCTCCCGCCTCGACGGGCGCGTCGCGCAGCCGGGCTACCTGTCCGACGACGACGTGGTCGCCGTCTTGGGCGACGCCCTGGCGGTGCTGTACGCGCCCTATGAAGAGGACTACGGCTACGTCACCCTCCAGGCCTTCCTGGCCGCCAAGCCGGTGATCACCACCGCCGATGCGGGCGGCGTCCTGGAGTGGGTGGTCGACGGTGAGACCGGTCTCGTCACCGACGGCAGCCCCGAGGCGCTCGGAGCGGCGATCGACCGCCTCGCCGGCGACCGCGACCTGGCCACCCGGATGGGAGATGCCGGGCGGGCACGAGCCGCCGACCTGGGTTGGCCGCAGGTCGTCGAGCGGCTCCTCGGCGCGGCCCGATGACCCCGCCTCCCGACGCCGACCCGTACGGCACCGCTGGCTCCGCTGGCGCTGTTGGGTCCGCTGGCTCCGTCGGCGCCGACCGCCCGGTGGTCGCGCTCGTGGGCTCACCCGGGTCGACTGCACCGCTGCGAACGCTGGTCGCCGCCCTGGCCCGGGACGTGGAGGTGATCAGCCTGGGCCGAGCCGTCGCCCCTGACGCCGTGCTGGTCGCGGACCGCGTCGCGCTCCGGCGGGCCCCGGCCGGCGTCCCGACCGCCGTGGTCGACGGGCGGGTGGCGTACGTTGCGTCCGAGGGGCCCGAGGGCGGTCAGGCCATCGCCCTGCCCGGGGCCCACCCGGTGGCCACGGCCCGCTGGCCCCCGATCGCCCCGCACGTCCGTCGGCGGTGGCGCGAACGCCTCGGGCTGGCCCCGGACCTGGTCGTCGACACCGCGGCGCTGGGACCTGACGACGTGCCCACCGCCCTGGCCGTCGCCGCCGCGGCGGTCGTCGAGGCGCGCCACCTGGCCTTGGCCTTGTGCCTGGGCTGTCCGACGGTGACCGACGGGGCCGCGGCACGGGCCGTCGGTGCCATCGACGACGAGCAGCTCGTCGTGGGTGACCGGGCCGCGGCGACAGCCCTGGCCCGCGACGACGTCCGTGCCGCCCGGCTTTCGCGTGCCGGACGCGAGCACGCGGTGAGGCACCTCGACCCCGACGTGGCGGCCCGGGCCCTGCTGCGGGCGTGGGGCCTCACGACCGCCGTCCTCCCGCTCGAGCGCATCGAGGTCGTCCTCGACGAGCTCGGCACCGCCGCTGGTGCCCCCGTCCGGGCGCGGGTGGCGGCCGCGCTCGACCTCCTCCGCCCCCTTGACCCCGTCGAAGCCCCATGACCGTGCATCCCGCCATCCGCCTCAGCAGCACGACCCGCCTCGGTGCTCCATCGACGCCTGTCGCCCAGTCGTCGTCCCCCGGTGCCGCCGGGCGAGCCCGCGCCGCGGTCCGTCGGGCGGGAGGTGCCGTCCTCGACCGCGTGGGGGACCGGGCCGCCGTCGCCACCGCCGGTCAGGTCGAGCAGCTGCGCGACGAGCTGCAGCGCACCCGGGCCGAGCTACGGGCCGAGATCGAGCTGCTGCGCACCGAGCTCGAAGCCCGTGACGCGACCCCCGACGGTCCCGACGGTCCCGACGGTCCCGACGGCTCCGACGGACGCTGAGGCCGCGCCCGACGCTTCGGACGGACCGCCACGCCGCGACGACCGGGGCCGACCGTAGTGGTAGCGGTTCTGGGGGCCGGAGCCCCCGATCCCGCTACCAGTTCGGTCGGTCAGCCGACGCGGGCGGCGTACTCGCTCGAGGTGAACAGCCGGTCGATGAGGGCGGTCTGATTCGACTGGATCCGAGCGACCCACTCCAGCATCGAGATCGTGCCGATCCCCCGGTCGAGCATCATCTCGTGGGTGAGCACGACGTCCACCACGTCGTCCCGCTGGCTCCGGTGCTCGCCCGACTCGGAGAAGAGCACCATGAGCCCGCCCCGGCTCTCGCGCCGGGAGCGGAGCTGCTCGGTCCAAAAGGCGTAGCCCTTGACGTCGGGCTCGCGGCCGAGCACGTTGCGGTACACGAGCGTCACGTACTCGGCGTCGGAGAGGCTGCCGTAGCGATTGGTGAACTCATGGGAGCGGGCGAAGGCAGCCGAGACGGTGCGGATGCCCTGGCCCCTGTCCATCTCCGCCCACCAGTGGCGCAGGCCGGTGTGGTCGGGGATCCGCCCGAAGTAGGCGAGGTAGAGGCGCACGCTCGACGCCGAGTCGGCCTGCACCCGGCCTGAGTTCAACATGCTGACGATCAGCGCGTTGCGGTGAGTGGTGCCGGCCGAGAGGCGCTCCGCCCACCACCGCCGCTCGTCGTAGGTGCCCGGCTGGCGCAGGAAGTCGACGTACTGGCGGTAGACGAGCGCCTCGACCGAGTCGAAGGGCGTCCACGACGCGACGGGCGGCGGGGGCGGTGGTGGCGGCGGGGTCGGGCTGTCCGGTTCGCTGTAGGCCGTGGCCTTCATCCGCATGGCTTCCATCTGGCTGAGCACGTTGGCGCCCGGGCAGGCGGTGAGCCCAGTCTGGTTGTGGGTGTTGATCACCGGCAGGGTGACGCTCGTCCCCGAGGGGTACCGGTTGCTGCCGGCGCTCGTGACCGTGACGGTGCTCTGAGGGTCGATGCTGTGCAGGCCCAGCTTCCAGGCCAGGAGGCGGGCGGTGGAGTCGATCATGGCGGCTGTCGGGGCCGCGGCGGCGGGGCTGGCGCCGGGCTCGAACTGGCCGAGGAGGGTCACGCCCACGCTGTAGGTGTTGAACCCCCTGGCGTGGCCGCCGACGACCGGCTTGGTGATGTCGCCTGAGCGGCCCTGCCAGATGCCCCCGAACTTGTCGACGACGAAGTTGTAGGCGATGTCGCACCAGCCCAGCGAGCTCATGTGGTAGCGACGGATCCCGTCGATGACGCCGGGGACCTCGGCGGCGGTGTAGGAGTTGGTGCTGGCGGTGTGGTGGATCACGGCATGGTCGAGCCGCGACGCGACCGACGGCTCGCTCCCGCACCCGCTGTTGCCACTGGCCCAGCCGCTCGTGGCCCACGCGCTGCGGGGCCGGATGGTGGGCGGCGCAGCCGGGGTCGTGCCCGAGGCCGAGCGCGTGGCCGGCGCCGGCCCCTCGGGCTCGGGGACCGGCTCACCCTCCTGGTAGCGCATGCGGAGCAGCTCGAGGTCGGCGAGCGGACCGGCATCGACGCGCACCTCGACCCGGTCCGCGCCGTCCGATCCCAGCCACACGACCTCACTGCCGACCCGGCCCCCGCCCTCACCGCCGGCGTCGGCGGGGTCGGGGGCCGTTGCGAGCCAGTCGGTCCACGCGCCGTCGCCGGCGCGCGAGCGCAGCGACACCCTGCCGCTGGCAGGGCCGTCGGGGCCGCTGGTGTCGCCGTCCCACGACAGGGCCACCATCTGGGTGCCGGGGAGCAGGTCGATGACCTGGCTCCAGCCTGGCTCACCCCGCCCGGGCCGGGCCGGTGCGTCGGCAGTGGCGTCGGGCGACGATCCATCGGTGCCCGGGGGGGTGGAGCGAGAGGCCGGTCCGCCCACGTCGCCCGACAGGACCACCTCGTCAGCCTCGGTGTGTCCCTTGCCGGGCATCGTCGTGGCGGGGGCGACGGGGTCTGCGGCCGGGACCTCCGCGGTCACGGCGCCGACGGGGGCGGCGCCGGTCACGACGGCGAACGACAGCGTCGCAGCGGCCAGCGTGGCGGTGAGCAGGCGCCCGATCGGGGCGCGCCCGGCGCGCGGAGCGGCGGGGAGGGGAGAGAGCGAGGTGGGGGTCACCCACCCTGAGTCGGCATTCGGTCACGGAATGTTAATAGAAGTTCGCCACGGAGGGCGACCTTCCGAACACAAGCCGCGCGTTCGACGGCCCCGAGTGTCGAGATCAGGCGCAATCTGGGGGCTGATCGACCACGGCGGGCCCGACCCTGCCGGACGACGAGCCTCTAGGGTCGGCGGCCGTGCCCGCGTCCCCGCTGATCGCCGTCGCCGTCGACGTCGCCAGCCTGATCGGGCCCCGCACCGGCGTGGGCGCCCTCACCGAGAACCTGGTCGCGGGCCTGGCGGCCCGCAGCGACGTCGCCGTGCGCGCCTTCGGGGTGACCTGGCGGGGGCGCGGGTCGCTCGCCGCCCAGCTCCCCTCGGGCGTGACGCTGGCGACCCGGCCCATGGCCGCCCGCCCGCTGCGCGCGCTGTGGCGGCGGCGCGACCGACCCGTCATCGAGACCTGGACCGGTCCCGTCGACGTGGTCCACGGTCCGAACTTCGTGGTCCCGCCGAGTCGGCGGGCGGCGCGGGTCGTCACCGTCCACGACCTCACGGCGTGGCGCTTCCCCGAGCTCGTCGATGCCGCCACCGCCGCCTACCCGGCGCTCGTGGCGCGTGCCGTGGCCGGCGGCGCCTGGGTCCACACCCCGAGTCGCTTCGTCGCCGGTGAGGTCGCCGGTGAGCTCGGTGTCGATCCCGCCCGGGTGGTGGCCATCGCCAACGGCGCGCCCGACCTGGGGAGCGACGGCCCGGGCCGCGACGCCGCGACGGGCCGGGCCCTGGGGGGCGGGGAGCGCTACGTGCTGGCGGTGGGCACCGTCGAGCCCCGCAAGGATCTGCCCGGGCTGGTCACCGCGTTCGACGCGGTGGCGGCCGACGATCCGGACGTGCGCCTCGTGCTCGCCGGCCCCGCCGGGTGGGGCGCGTCAGCGCTCGACGACGCGGTGGCCGCGGCGACGCACCGCGACCGCATCGTGCGCACCGGGTGGGTCGATGACGACGCCCGGGCCGCACTGCTCCGGGGCGCGAGCGTGGTCGCCTACCCCTCGGTCTACGAGGGCTTCGGCCTGGTCCCGCTCGAGGCCATGGCCGCCGGCGTGCCGGTGGTGGCGACCCGGGCCGGGGCCATCCCCGAGGTCGTCGGCGACGCGGCCGAGCTGGTCGAGGTGGCGGACACCGACGGCCTCGCCGCCGCCCTGGCCCTCGTGCTCGGCGACGACGACCGCCGGGCCGCCCTCGTCGCCGCCGGGCACCTCCGGCGGGCCCGCTTCCGCTGGGGAGCCACCGTCGAGGAGGTCGTGGCCCTCTACCGCCGGGCTGCCACCGACCACTGAGGGAGCTGCGACCCAATGTCGAGTGGGAGGCGCGCGCTCAGAAGAGGCGGAGCACGTCGGACTCGATGCCGCGCAGCTCGTCGTAGTCGACCTCCACCCATCCCAGGCCGCGATCGGCGGCCAGCACCTTGGCCTGGGGCTTCACCTGCTGGGCGACGAAGAGGCCGCGCACCGATCCCAGGCGGGCGTCGCGGCGCAGGAACTCCACGTAGCGGGTCAGCTGCTCCACGCCGTCGATGTCGCCCCGGCGCTTGACCTCGACGGCGACGGTGGTGCCGTCGGCGGCGTGGCAGAGCAGGTCGACGGGGCCGATGTCGGTGAGGTGCTCGCGGCGGATGAGGCGGAGGCCGACCTCCATGGCCTGCGGCCGCTCGGCCAACAGCACCTGGAGGTGGGCCTCGACCCCGTCCTTCTGGAGGCCGGGGTCGACGCCGAGCGCCCATGCCGAGTCCGACACGACCTCCTCGAAGGTGATGGTGAGGGTCTCGCCCTTGGGGTTGGTGACGGTCCAGCGCCCCTCCGCCTCGACCACGCGGTTCGGGGCGTTCATCCAGTTCAGCGGCTTGTAGGCCCCGCCATCGGCGTGGATGGCCACGCACCCGTCGGCCTTCACCATGATCAGCCGGGTGGCCATCGGCAGGTGGGCGTCCAGGCGACCGGCATAGTCGACCTGGCACCGGGCGATCACGAGGCGCATCGGAGTGCGATGGTAGGGCGGGGGGAGCCGGGCCCGCCCGCCCGGGATCAGCGGCCCCGGGCGCGACGAACGCGGCGGCGGGCGGCGGTGGCCAGGCGGGCGGGCAGGCTCGTGCGCTCGCGCTGGGCGAAGCGGCTGACGATGACCTCGCGTCGCTCCTGGAGCTCGCGGTGGGTCATGGCCTCGGTGCCCTCCTCGACGCCGTAGAGGGCCCGGACCCCGCCCATGTCGAGGTTCCAGTGTCGCTCGTCGACGCCGACCTCGCTGGCGATGCGCTCGCCGTGGCGGGTGGCGAAGTAGGTGGCGATGTGGGTGATCTCGCCGAAGAGGTCGAGGTCCGGGGCGAGGGTGGCGATGGCCCCGTCGAGGAACACCATGTTCTTGATGAACAACATGAGCTCCTTGGGCAGCTTGGCGCCGTAGCCGAGGAGGCCCTTCATCGTCGCCTGGATCTCGGCTGTGAGCTGCTCGGGGGTGAGGCTGGTGGGGTCGATGACGGGCCGGTCGAGGCCCAGATCCGAGATCACCGCGTCGAGGTCGATGTCGGGAGGCAGGGCGCCGAGGTCGCGGATGGCCGCCATCTGGCCCCGGACGTCGTTCATGCTGGCGCTCACCAGCAGGCGGAGGAAGGCCAGCCGGCGCTCCTCGCCCATGCGCCCGGTGATGCCGAAGTCGAGCAGCGCGGTCCGCCCGTCGGGCAGCACGAAGAGGTTCCCGGCGTGCAGGTCGCCGTGGAAGATGCCGTGGAGCATCGCCCCCTCCAGGAACCCGATCATCCCTGATCGCACCAGCTCGGTGGTGTCGATGTCCGCGGCCCGCATGCCCGTGACGTCCTCGAAGCGGAAGCCCGACAGGCGTTCCATCACCAGCACCCGCCGGGTGACGAGGGTGGGGTGGGGTCGGGGGACGACGTAGGGGCTGGCGCCGAGGCGGGCGAACACGGCCGCCAGGTCGAGCATGTTGTCGGCCTCGAGGCGGAAGTCGAGCTCCTCGGTGATCGTCTCGCCGAACAGCTCGACCAACGCCGGTGGGTTGGCCAGGGCGGCGACGGGGATGCGGCCCACCAGGTGGGGCGCGATCCACGCCATCACGCGGAGGTCGGCCTCGACGAGGGTGGCGATGCGGGGCCGCTGCACCTTGACCACGACCGGAACGGGTTCGCCGCCGGGCTCGGTGGGGTGCAGGGCGGCGGAGTGGACCTGGGCGATCGAGGCGGCGGCGAGGGGACGGCGGTCGAAGCGGGCGAAGACCTCGTCGAGGGGCCGCCCGAGGTCGGCCTCGACCGCGGCACGCACCGACGCGAAGGGCTCGGGCGGCACCTGGTCGCGGCACCGCCGCATCTCGGCCACCAGCTCGGCGGGGAAGAGGCCCTCGCCCGAGGCGATGATCTGCCCCAGCTTGATGTAGGTGGGGCCGAGGGCCTCGGCCGCTTCGCGCAGCCTCCGGGCCAGGTCCTCCCGTGATCGGGTCCCGCCCTCGCGCCGGGCGCCCAGGGCCCACACCGCCAGAGGGGGTCCCAGGCGCGCGATGACGCGCACCAGGCGACCGAGCGGCGGCATGCGACGGGGGTGGACGAGATCGGGGAGCCGACGCTTGATCCGGGCCCGCTCGGCGGGGACGTCGGCCCTCCACGGCAGGTGATCGAGATCGACGACCCACGGCCCGGACTCGGTGAAGGTTCCGAGCGCCAGGTCGGGTGAGGGGATCGTCGTGGTCACCGGGGCAGTCTGGCCGGGCCTTGGAGATCGTGTCCCCTTGGGGCGCGGCACGCCGCCCAGGTCGCGGTCATCCTGCGTCCCGGCGTGAACGGGGAGCGTTGCGACGGCGTACAGTCCAGCCGTGGGGCTGCGATCCGACGTGCGGGACGAGACGGTGACCGGGGCGATCGGCGACCCGGCGCGGCGCGGCGCCCGGGTGGCGGCGGCGTTCGCCGGCGAGCCGGGGGCGACTGGGTCGACCCCGCGGCTGCTGGAGCTGGTGGTCGAGGCCTTCGCCGACTGGGGGACGGTGCACCTGGTGCAGCCCGACGGCACCTTGGTGCGTGCCGCCGCCCACCATCGGGATCCCGACCTCGCACCGCTGGTCGAGGAGCTCCGCCGGGCCGCCAGCGTGAACCCGAGCCAAGCCGCGGATCTCACCGAACCCCTCCGGACGCGCCGGGCCGTGGTGCGCCGACGCACGGCCGCCGAGCTGGCCGAGGTCGCCCCGTCGGTCGAGGTCCTCGGTCTCTGGACCCGGCTGGGCTTCGGCAGCGGTCTGCTGCTGCCACTCGTCGCCCTCGACCGCCCGGTCGGGGTGCTGGCCCTCATGGCCAGCGATCGGGAGCGCTTCACCCCCGACGAGGTGATCGCGCTCGAGAGCTTGGCCGCCGAGTGCGCCCTGCTCGTGGAGACCGCTCGGCTGGCCCGCGAGGCGGAGGCGGCCCGGGGCGAGCGCCTGCGGATCCGAGCTGTGCTCGACACCCTTTTGGCCCACGCCCCGGTCGCCACCGCCGTGGTCGACGCCCGAGGTCGGTCGCTCCACCACAACGAGGCCCTGCGGGAGATGACCGCCGGGCTCCTCGGGTCGCTCGCGGTGGGCCCCGAAGCCGCCGAGCAGCCGGACCTGTTGCCCCTGGCCGAGCTCGTGCCCGAGGTGGCCGCCGAGGTGCAGCCGCTGATCGACCGGGTCATGGCCACGGGGGATCGGGTCGAGCCTCTCGAGATCCGCCTCGGCGACGTCGGTCGGCGGCGCTACTGGCAGGTCAACGCGTTCCCGATCCGTCGGGTCGACGACGTGTTGTTCGGCACCGGCCTCTTCTTCGTCGAGGTCACCGACGAGACGCTCGCGGCCCGACGCCAGAAGGAGAGCCTGGCCCGGCTCGACCTGTCGCTCGAGGCCGGTGGGCTCGGGACGTGGGACTGGGACCTGGTGACGGGCCGGGTGATCTGGTCCGCCGGCATGGAGGCCATCGTCGGGCTGGCGCCCGGTCACTTCGAGCAGACCGGGCGCGACTTCCTCTCGGCGGTTCCCGACGACGCCCGCGACGGCGTGCGCCAGCGTCTGGTCGACGCCGCCAAGGCCGGCGCCGACTACCACGACGAGTTCCTCCTCCGGCGCCCCGACGGCGACCTGCGCTGGGTCGAGACCCGGGGCCGGGTCGTGGCCGCCCGCGACGGCACCCCGCTGCGCATGATCGGCGTGGCGTCGGACGTGACCGAGCGCCACGTGATGGAGGACGTCAAGCTCAAGCTGCTCGAGCGCGAGCACCAGGCCCGGTTGGCCGCCGAGGCGTCGCGCGAGCGCCTGGCCCTGCTGGCCGAGGTCAGCGGCGCGCTGGCGTCGACGCTCGATCCTCAGGCGGTGTACAGCAACTTGGCGTCGGTGCTGGTGCCGCGCGTCGGTGAGTGGTGTGTGCTCGACGCCCTCGACGACGACGGCGGCCTGCGCGAGACCGCCGTGGTCCACATCGATCCCAGCCGGGTCCCGGCGGTGCGGGCGCTGCGGGAGCGCCGGCAGCAGGCCGGCGGTGACGGCATCTGGAGCGTGCGGCGGGCCATGCGCACGGGTCGGTCCGAGCGCGTCGAGGACATCACCGACGCCGATCTGGTCGCCGCCTCCCTCGACGACGACCACCTGTCCCTGCTGCGGTCCCTGGCGCCCCGCTCCGCTCTCGTCGCCCCCCTCGTCGCCCGCGGCCGGGTGCTCGGTGGCATCACACTGGTCACCACCGGTCCCGGTTCCTATGAGTCCGACGACCAGGCCCTCCTCGAGAACATCGCCGGGCGGGCCGCGACCGCCATCGACACCGCGATGCTCTTCGACTCCCGGACCGAGGTGGCCCGCGCCCTGCAACAGACCCTGCTGCCGCCCGCGCTACCCGAGATCCCCGGCATCGACCTGGGCGCCAAGTACCGCGTCGCCCACGCCGGCATCGAGATCGGCGGCGACTTCTATGACGTGTTCGAGACGCCGAAGGGGTGGATCGTCGTGCTCGGCGATGTGTGCGGGAAGGGCCCGGCGGCGGCGGCGGTCACCGGCCTCTTCCGTCACACCCTGCGCGCCGTGGCCCCCACGCCGGGCGCCGACGACGCCTACGGGCCGGCGGCGATCCTCTCGGCGACGAACGACGCCATCCTCGACCAGATCGACGACGCCCGGTTCGCCACCGCCGCTTTGGTGGCCCTGAGCCCAGGTCGCGGGCGGGCGGCGCTGAAGGTGGCCTGCGGCGGGCACCCGCGACCGGTGCTGGTGCGGGCCGACGGTCGCGTCGAGCGGGTCGATGCCAGGGGCACCCTGCTCGGCGTGCTGCCCGACCCGCCGTTGCAGGAGGTCGCACTCGAGCTGGGGCCCGGCGACGCGCTGGTGCTCTACACCGACGGGGTCACCGAGGCCCGCAACGGGTCGGAGCAGTTCGGTGAGACCCGGCTGATGGAGGCGCTCGGCGGCGCGTCCGTCCTCTCCTCGGCCGACGACGTGGCCGAGCTGGTCGTCCTGGCCGTCGACACCTTCCGGGACCCGGACCTGCCCTCCGACGACGTGGCCGTGGTGGCCATCCGGGTGCCCAGCTTCCACGACGGCTGACCGGCACCCCGAGTTTCCCACCGGTGGTGCGGGGAGCGTGGCGGGCTGACTTTGAGCGCTTGAGTGCAGATGCGGCGCACAACCGCTCAAAGTCCCGATGGCTCGGCGTGCGAGGTCAGCGACGGGTGACGGCGAGCACCTGCTCGGTGAGGCTCGGGTGGCACACCAGCAGGTCGGGGAGCCAGGGGTCGGGACGGTTGTAGGCGAGGGCCACGCCGTCGATGCGCGACGTGTGGAAGCCGGCGGCGGCGGCCACCGCCACCGGCGCGGCGCTGTCCCACTCGTACTGCCCGCCGGCGTGGGCGTAGACATCTGCGGCGCCGAGGACCACGGCGGCGACCTTGGCGCCGGCGGAACCCATCTCGACCAGCTCGGCCCCGAGCGCCTCGGCCACCGCCAGGGCCACCTTCGGGGGGCGACTGCGACTGACGATCACCCGGGGCCGGGCCGGCACCGCGCCGGGCGGTGCGGAGGGGGCGCCCGTCGAGAGGGTGATGCCCTGGGCCGGAAGGGCGACGGCGCCGGCGATCGGCAGGCCGCCGGCCACCAGGGCCACGTGGACCGCCCAGTCGGGACGAGGCGGCTCGCTGAACTCCCGGGTTCCGTCGAGCGGGTCGATGATCCACGTCCGCGCCGCTGACAGCCGGGCGGCGCCGTCGATCCCCTCCTCGGAGAGCACCGCGTCGGCGGGGCGCTCGGCGCCGAGGCGGTCCATCAACAGCTCGTGGCTCCGGCGGTCGCCCTCGTCCTTGAGGGTCGCCGCCCCCGACTCCCGCAGCTCGGCGCGCAGGGCGACGAGCAGGCGCCCGGCCTCGTCGGCGAGGGCCACGGCGAGCCGGTGGTCGTCCGCGGAGGCCGAGGGGGGGGCGCGATCCGGCACGGGGGGAGAGGGGGCCATGGGCGCCAGTCTGGCCGCCGTCGGCACCCGCCAATGTCGACCGGGGTGGTCAGGATTGGTGGGCCGGACCGCTACGCTCGCCGGTCGTGTCCACCCGCACCGACGCACCGCACTACCGGCTCTCCCACCTGCGATCCCTCGAGGCCGAGGCGATCCACATCTTCCGCGAGGTCGCCGCCGAGTTCGAACGACCCGTCCTGCTCTTCAGCGGCGGCAAGGACTCGGCGGTGATGTTGCACGTGGCCCGCAAGGCGTTCTGGCCCTGCGCCCTGCCGTTCCCGGTGATGCACATCGACACCGGGCACAACTACGACGAGGTCCTCGCCTTCCGCGACGAGGAGGTCGAGCGCAGCGGCATCCGCCTGGTGGTTGCCTCGGTGCCGGACGCCCTCGCCGCCGGCACGGTGAAGGAGGGCAGCGGCCAGGGGGCCACCCGCAACCGGATCCAGACCCCGGTGCTGCTCGAGGCCATCGAGGCCAACGAGTTCGACGCCGTGTTCGGCGGGGCCCGGCGCGACGAGGAGAAGGCGCGGGCCAAGGAGCGCGTCTACAGCTTCCGCGACGAGTTCGGGCAGTGGGACCCGAAGAACCAGCGCCCCGAGCTGTGGAGCCTCTACAACGGCCGCCACCACCGGGGCGAGCACATCCGAGTGTTCCCCCTGAGCAACTGGACCGAGCTCGACATCTGGCAGTACGTCGAGGCCGACGAGGTGCGCCTGTTGCCGCTCTACTACGCCCATGAGCGCGACGTCGTCTTGCGAGACGGCATGTGGATCGGCGTGACCCGCCACATCACCGTGGGCGACGACGAGGTTGTTCTGCGCCGCACGGTGCGGTTCCGCACCATCGGCGACGCGACCGGCACGGGGGCGGTCGAATCGACGGCCACCACGGTCGCCGAGGTCATCGCCGAGGTCGCCGCCACCCGCCTCACCGAGCGGGGTGCGACCCGCGCCGATGACCGCATCAGTGAGGCCGGCATGGAGGACCGCAAGAAGGAGGGGTACTTCTAGTGAGTGAGCTCCTTCGCCTGGCCACCGCCGGGTCTGTCGATGACGGCAAGTCGACCTTGATCGGGCGCTTGCTCTATGACTCGAAGGCGATCTTCCAGGACCAGCTCGATGCCATCGAGGCGACGAGCGTGCGCATGGGGGCGGAGTACACGAACCTGGCGCTGCTCACCGACGGGCTGCGGGCCGAGCGCGAGCAGGGCATCACCATCGACGTCGCCTACCGCTACTTCGCCACCCCTCGTCGCAAGTTCATCATCGCCGACACCCCCGGGCACACCCAGTACACGCGCAACATGGTCACCGGGGCGTCCACCGCGGACCTGGCCCTGATCCTCGTCGACGCGCGCAAGGGCCTCGTCGAGCAGTCCCGGCGCCACGCCTTCCTCTCGTCGCTGCTGCAGATCCCACACCTCGTGCTCTGCGTCAACAAGATGGACCTCGTCGACTGGTCCGAGGAGCGCTTCCTCGAGATCGCCGATGAGTTCCGCGACTTCGCAGCCAAGCTCGACATCGGCGACCTCACCAGCATCCCCGTCTCGGCCCTCCAGGGCGACAACGTGGTGGGTCGCAGCGCCAACATGGGTTGGTACGAGGGCACGTCGCTGCTGCACCACATGGAGCAGGTGCACTTCGCCAGTGACCGCAACCTCATCGACGCCCGCTTCCCGGTGCAGTACGTCCTGCGGCCGTACTCGAACGAGATGCCCGACTACCGGGGCTACGCCGGCACCGTCGCCGGCGGCGGGTTCAAGCCCGGTGACGAGGTCCTGGTGCTGCCGTCGGGGTTCACCTCCAAGGTGCGCGCCATCGACACCGCCGCCGGGCCGGTCGACGAGGCCTTCGCCCCGATGTCGGTGACCATCACCCTGACCGACGAGATCGACATCTCCCGCGGCGACATGATCTGTCGGCCCCACAACCAGCCACGGGTCACCCAGGACATCGAGGCCATGGTCTGCTGGATGGACGAGACCTCGGCGCTGACCCCGCGCACCAAGCTGGCCATCAAGCACACCACCCGCACCGCCCGGGCGCTGGTGAAGGACCTCCAGTACCGCCTCGACGTCAACACGCTGCACCGCGACGAGGACGCCACCAGCCTCGGCCTCAACGAGATCGGCCGGGTCACCCTCCGGACCACGCTGCCGCTCTTCGCCGACGACTACCGGCGCAACCGGACCACCGGCAGCTTCATCCTCATCGACGAGGACACCAACGCGACTGTGGCGGGCGGGATGATCCTGTGATGGTGCAGATGCTGTCCTCGGCTGGCGCCGCAGGGATGATCCTGTAGGCCATGTCGACCAACGTCACCTGGCACGGGGGGGAGGTGGGGCGCGCCGAGCGGCCCCATCGCGGGGCGACGGTGTGGCTCACCGGCCTCTCGGGCTCGGGGAAGTCGTCGGTGGCCGTGGCTCTCGAGCGGCTGCTCGTCGATGAGGGCCGTCCCGCCTACCGCCTCGATGGCGACAACCTCCGCCACGGCCTCAACGCGGACCTCGGCTTCTCGACGGTCGATAGGGATGAGAACGTCCGGCGGGCGGGTGAGGTGGCGCTGCTGCTCGCCGATGCCGGCGTGGTCGCCCTGGTGCCGCTCATCTCGCCCTACCGCGCCGGGCGCGAGTCGGCCCGCGCCGCCCACGTCGCCGCCGGGGTGCCCTTCGTCGAGGTCTTCGTCGACACCCCCATCGAGGAGTGCGAGCGGCGTGACGTCAAGGGCCTCTACGCCAAGGCACGCGCCGGCGAGATCACCGGGTTCACCGGCGTCGACGACCCCTATGAGGCTCCCGAGGCCCCCGATGTGGTGCTCACCCCCGCTGACGGCGACCCCGCCGCGCAGGCCGCTGCGGTGCACGCCCTCCTCCTGCTTCTGCTCTGACCGACGAACCAGCGAACTGCCGTCCTGGTGGGGCCGTGGAGCGCACGATGGTGGCGGTTTCGGGCCCGGTCGCCAGGGCCGGACCTGGATCACCAAACTGCCGCCCTCCTGGGGTCGTGCGACCCACCGTGGTGGCGGTTTCAGGCCCCGCTCCGACCCGGATCCACGGCGACGGCGTCAGCGCCAGGCGTAGACGCGGACGTGGTCGACCTCGAGGGCGGCCTCGCCGCCGGACGGGGCGAAGCCGGCGGCGACGGTGGCGGGGTCGACGCCCGGCGCGCCGACCCAGGCCGACAGCACCAGGCGGTGGGGTCGATCGAGCCCGAAGGGGTTGGGGAACGGTGCCGCCCCGTTCTCCCACCCGCCCTCGATCTCCTGAACGCGGCGGCCATCGGGCTCCACCCGCCACGCGCCGTCCCGGTCGAACACCGTGATCAGGCGGTCGTCCAACGAGAAGCGGATCTGCATCGTGGTCGGGTCGGCCACCTCCGTCGGGCGCCACTCGACGGCGTAGGTGTGCCACTCGGTCACGTCGTAGGGCTGGTGCGCCATGCTCTGCACGCCGCAGGTGCCGTCGCACGTGTAGTCGTAGTGGATGGCGGGCTTGAAACGGCTGAGGTTGGGCTCGGCGTCCTTGCCGATGTACTCGAACACGTCGATCTCGCTCGGGTTCTCCCGGGTCCACGACGGCCCGGTGTTGCCGTGGGTCCAGAAGCCGCCCCACAGGTAGTTGCCCGGGTGCGTCCACCGGGCGCGGACCTCGAAGCGCCCGCCGGCCTGCTCGAAGCGGTCGGCGGTGTTGAGGCCGGCACCGCTGTGGGCCTGGCCTCCGGCACACGCGCCGTCGGCCCGCTGGGTCCGCATCACCAGGCGCCCGTCGGTGACCGAGACGTTCTGCTCGCGGGGGCACGTCGACTGCTTCGGCGACTCCACCTCGTCGCCCCGCCGCTCGTCGGCGACGTACCACTTGGCCTCGTCGACCTGCTCGCCGTCGAACTCGTCGGAGAAGGTGAGCGCCCACCCGGGCTCCGACGCGACCTCGCCCGAGGGTCGCGGGTCGGACGAGGTGGACCGCCACACCAGGGCGCCGACGGCGACGCATGCCACGGCGGCGAGAGCGGCGGCGACGCCCACGGCCGGGCGCCGTCGCGGTCGCGACGGGCGCGTTGCCTCGCCCTCGTCCGGTGGGCCCGGAGCGGCCGGCTGCGCCTCGGTCTCCATCACGACCGCAGGTTAGGGACCCGGCGCGCTCCGGCTCGGTCGCGACGGGATCGTGCGCCGGCCGCGGGTGGCACCTCCGTCCCATGGCCGCGGCGTTCGGATCCCGCCCCGCCCGGGACAGGGGTGGACCCACGATGGACGGCTCGAGGTCGTTCTCGCTTCTGACGCGGCCAGGTGCGCGGGTGAGCGCCCCACCGCGTCAGAACGGTGTCGCCTCTCGGCCGCTCAGCGGCGGGGGAGGCGCAGCACGCGGGCGTCGTGGGGCTCGAGCACGCCGAGGTCGACCCGCGTGCCGCGCACCGCCAGGCGGGCCCCGGTGAAGGCCTCCACGACCTCGGTGGGGCGCTCCAGGCCGAGACGCTCCCACTCCGGTCCGTCGAGCTCGACGGTGGCGCGGACGGGGGCATCGCCCCAGTGGAACCGTCCCCAGAGCACCTCGTCGGCCTTGGTGGAGGTGACGGTCTCGGGCTCGGGCCCGGCGAAGAGGTCGACCACCCGGCAGCGCCCGCCGGCCAGCTCGTGGCACAGGCGCAGCAGGTCGAGGCGCTCGGGCGGGACCCGGTCGAGCTGGTCCGACGACACGATCATGCCGTCGGTGAGGGCGACAGCAGCGACGAGGAAGCGCACCTCGGCGTCGGTGAGACGGGTGCGGTCGGTGCGGACCATGACGCAGTCGGGGTCGTTGGACCACAGGTGGCCGTGCAGGAAGGCTCGCGTGAGCGTGTTGCGCATGGCCACGCGAGTGGAGAGGCCGCCCTGGTCCGAGGTGGCCCAGCGGGTCACCTTCCCGCCCCAGGTGGGGGCAACGTCGGTGCCGATGCGCATGGCGTCAACGACCCCCACCGCAGGACCGAGGGGCAGGCCGCAACCGATCAGTACGGCGTCCTCTCCGGCCCCGTGGCGGATCGCGTCGAGGCCGACGCGCAGGGCCTCGGCCCGGGTCAGGGTCGGGTCGTGGCGTCGTCCGGGTAGGGCGGCGGCGTAGCAGAAGTCGAGCTTGAGCACCCGGTAGCCCCAGTCCGCGCTGAGGGTGCGGGCGACCTCGGTGAGGTGGGCGATCACCTCGGGCTTCGTGCAATCGAGGACCCACTGGCCGTGGAGGGGGTTCCACTGCGGGTTCCACAGGGCGGTGACGGGCGCGCCGGCCTCGTCGCGCAGGAGCCAGTCGGGGTGGGCCCGGGCCACGTCGCTGCCGTGGTCGACGAGGAACGGCGCCAGCCAGATGCCCGCATCGCGCCCGGTGGCCCGGATGTCGGCGGCCAGCGAGGCCATTCCGGACCCGAACTTGGCGTTGGTGGCCAGCCAGTCGCCGATGGCGGCTTGGTGGCCGTCGTCGATCATCACGTAGCCGAGGGGCACGTCACCGGCGACGGCGTCGGCCGAGCGCAGCGCGCGCTGGACGTCGGCCTCGGTGACCTTGGCGTAGTGGTAGTACCACGAGCACCAGCCGTGCGGTGGCCGGGCCGGCACCCGGGCCGACTGGGCCGCGCCCAGGGCGGCGGCCCACCCCTCGAGCAGGGTGATGGGGTCCGGTCCGTCCGCCACGAGCAGGTCCTCGGTGGCGGTCGTCGTACCGGGCTCGACCGTGATGCCGTCGAAGCGGCAGGTGGCCGCCAGCTCGGCGAGGCGGCCGGCGCTGGGGTCGTCAGCCGCCAGCCGTCCGCCGGGGACGTCGACTGCGAGGTCGATCACCGAGAGGCAGCGGGCCCCGCCGATGAAGCCGAGCACGAGCCCGCCCGAGCCGCCCCGGTCGGCCAGGCCGGCCACCAGCTCGCTGCGGAAGCGGCCCGGCTCACCGCTGCGGGGCGTGTCGGGGTCGAGCGTGGTCTTCGAGACGGCGAAGAACCAGGGGTCGGGGTCACCCTCGTCCATGCGGAACGCACGGGCGTTCGACCACGAGCTCCACCCGTTGCGGTAGAGAGACCAGTCGCCGGGGCCGGCGCCGAGCCGCAACCCGGCCGGACCGCCGGTGGCGAGCAGCGTGGCGTCGTCGAGGCGCACCGACGTGGGTCCGACCACGGTGACCGCCAGGCGCAGCACGAGGCCATCGACCCCCGGCCCGACGGCGGGCCGGGCCGAGAGGGTCAGTCGGAGGTGGTCGTCCTCGGCGGTCCACGGCCCGTCGGGCGGTCCGTCGAGGCGAGGCGGGGCGAAGGCCACCGGACGCCCCGACACCCGGTACGTCACCCGGGGGAGGGACGCGCGGACCCCGGCCACCTCGCCCACCAGGTCGACGGTTCCGTGGCGGGCCTCGGCTCTCACGGCGCGGACCCTACCGGCCGGCCCGCCGCGATCCGTCGACCCGCCCGGGTGTGTGATCGGTCCTGTCGCGGTGGGCTTCGCCGGCGACGGACCGGAGGGCGGAGGTCGTTCTGTCGCCGGACTGGGCCGCCGGCGGGTGGTCCCGGGGGTCCGACAGCACGGAGAGGAGGTCGGCCGGGATCATTCTGTTGCGGTGAATCACGGAGGGTGCCGCGCGAGCCCGACAGAACCGAGGAGCGCAGCGGTCCGAGACGATCCGGCGGGCTGCCAGGCTGGGGCGGTGAGCGACCGACCGACCGTGCACCTGGTGGCCAAGACCCACCTCGACGTGGGCTTCACCGCGCTGGCCTCCGAGGTCGTCGACACCTACGTCGAGCGCTACATCCCCGCCGCACTCGCCCTGGGTGCCGAGCTGCGATCCCGAGGCGGACCCGAGCGCTTCGTCTGGACCACGGGCTCGTGGCTGGTCCACACCTTCCTCGAGCGCACCCACGCCGTCGGCCGGGCCGCCGCGGAGGCGGCCATCGAGGCCGGCGACCTGGCCTGGCACGCGCTGCCGTTCACCACCCACACCGAGCTGTGCGATGCGCCGCTCATCGAGGCCGGCCTGGCCCTCTCCGCCCGCCTCGACCACCGCTTCGATCGCCGCACGGTCGCGGCCAAGCTCACCGACGTCCCCGGCCACACCCGAGGTCTGGTGCCGCTCCTCGCTGCGGCTGGCGTCGAGCTGCTCCACGTCGGCGTGAACCCGGTGGCCACCGTCCCCGACGTGCCCCCGTGCTTCCGGTGGCGAAGCCCCGACGGGTCCGAGGTCACCGTCGTCTACCAGGCTGGCGGCTACGGCGACCTCACCGAGGTGCCAGGCTCACCGCACCGCCTGGCCTTCGCCCACGCCGGCGACAACCTGGGCCCGCCCGGTGTCGACGAGGTCCTCGCTGGCTTCGCGTCGTGGCGTGACCGGGTGCCCGGGGCCCAGGTGCGGGGCTCCACACTCGATGCCTTCGCTGAGACGATCCGGCCCGTCGTCGCGGAGCTACCGGTGGTCACCGCCGAGATCGGCGACACCTGGGTCCACGGCGTCGGATCGGACCCGCAGAAGGTCGCGGCCTACCGCGAGCTGCTGCGGGTCCGGCGGTCGTGGCTGGCGGCCGGGATGGTGGCGCCCGACGACTCGCGTCTTCGCGGCTTCCACGAGAACCTTTTGCTCGTCGCCGAGCACACGTGGGGGCTCGACGAGAAGACCCACCTGCCCGACCGGGAGCGATGGTCGCGCGCCACGCTGCCGGCTCTGCGCGCCGAACCTCGCACCCAAGCCTACGAGGCATCCTGGGCCGAACAGCGCGCCTATGTCGATGCCGCCGTCGCGGCCATCGAAAGCGACGGCCTGCGCCGGGCGGCCGGGGCTGCGCTCTCGGCGCTGCGCTCGCCCGTGCCGGCGTGGGGAGCGGGCGACGAGGTTCCCGCCGACCGGCCGACCACCGTCGGCTGCTGGGAGATCGAGATCGACCCGGTGACCGGGGCCATCACCCACCTCGTCGACCGGGTGTCGGGCCGGGCCCTCGCCGACGCCGATCACCCGGTCGCCCTGCTAGCCCACCAGGCCTTCTCGGGGGCGGACTACGACCGCTACCTCGGTGCCTACGTGCACGCCCTCCCCGACGATGAGTGGTGGGCCGTGCAGGACAACACCAAGCCCGGCATCGACGCCGCCGGCGCGACCTCCGCCTGGTGGGAGCCCGAGGCCGCCGGCGTGCACCTCGGCGAGCGCTGGTCGTCCCGCCGTGGGGCCGGCCGGGTCGCCGCAAGCGATGAGGCGGCCGGCGGCGGTGGGGCTTCGGGCGCCGTGGTCGGGCCCGGCGAAGGAGCTTCGGACGAGGCGGTCGGGCTCGGCGGTGGTGGGGCTGAGAGCGCGGTTGCCGGGTCGGGTGGCGGTGGTGCGGGGAGTGCGGTGGTCGGGCCCGGCGAAGGAGCTTCGGGCGCGGACCCCGGTACCGCCGGTGACTTCGGGCTGGGCGGCGCGGGCGAGGGTCGCGCTGAGCAGCGCGCGGTGGAGGCCCTAGTGGTGCGGCTGCGGCTCCCGGCCGAGGCGGCGACGCGCTCGGGCGCCCCGGCCGAGGCCACGCTCTACCTGAGCGACGTCAGCCCGCCGGAGGGACCGTCCACGCTCAGCCTCGAGCTGCGCTGGGGCGACAAGCCGGCCAACCGACTGCCCGAGGCCACCTGGTTGGGTGTCCGTCCCCTGGTCGAGCGCCCCGGGACCATGGTCCTCGACAAGCTGGGCCAGGACGTGTCGCCCCTCGACGTGGTGCCCGGCGGCGGACAGCACCTCCACGCCGTGGGGGAAGGGGTGCGCTGGCCCAGCCCGGAGGGCACCCTGGCTCTGCGGACCCTCGACGCTCCTTTGATCGCCCCCGGCCGTCCCCGTCTGCTCGACCCCGCGGCCAGGCCCCCCGACCTGGCCGAGGGCATCTGGATCGCCCTCCACGACAACGTCTGGGGGACCAACTTCCCCATGTGGTCCGAGGGCCCGGCCCGCTTCCGCTTCACCCTGTCGTGGGACCCGGCCCCGATCCCGCCGTCGACCCCGATCCGCTTCGACCCCGAGCCATTCTGAGGTGCGAGGCGGACATCAGTGTCCGTTGGAGGTCTCAGAACCGAGGCGCCGCCATTCTGAGGTGCGAGGCGGACATGGGTGTCCGCTGGAGGTCTCAGAACCCGGCGGCCGGGCGGATCAGACGCTCGCCGGTGCCGGCCGCGGCCAAGGCGGCGGCCACCGTCGTCGTGACCCACCTCGGATCTCGGACGATCTGGTCGTAGGTGAACTGGTGAACAGCGAGGCCGAGCAGCTGGAGGCGGCTGGCGCGGGCGGCATCGGCCGTCAGTGCCGGGCGGGAGGAGTGCGAGGCGTAGCCGAGAGCTTCGAGGACGACGCCTTCGCGCTCGTAGGCGAAGTCGACCCGGGCGACGAAGGCACCACGGCGGCGCACGACCCGTTGCACGATGGGTCGGGGGAGGTGCGCCCGTTCGATGAGCGAGAGCATCTCTCGCTCCAGCCAGCTCTCGGTCGGGCCGAGCCGGGCTCGCGTGGCAAGTGCCTCCTCGAACCGGCTGACTCCGTTGCGGCCGCGGCAGCGCCGCTGCTCCAGCAGCCACCAGAGCCACCGTTCGGTGGCGCGCCGGGTGCGCACCGCCTCCTCGATCGCCGACGTGAGGGCCTCGTCGTCGACCTCGGACCGGTCGAGCGCGGCCAGGCCGAGCAGCGTGCGGGCCACGCTGGTCGTCGGGATCGGCCCGATCGCCAGGGTGTCGTCGGGCGGCAGGTTGGTCGAGGTGTGGGTGCGCCAGGTCGCGACCGAGCCCGCTGAGCCCGATGACCGCCCCTTGGGGACCGAGACGTCGATCAGTGGCCCGGGCCGTGGGAGGAGTCCGTGCAGCCAGGCGGCGGTGTGGTGCGAAGCCACCCCGCCGAGATCGAGGCATGCGGCCAGCACGTTGCCCTGAGGGCTCTCGGGGTGGGTGGACAGGCGCACGGTCGTGGAGCCGGCCGGCACCAGGAGGCCGCAACCGATGCGTCGGGTGATGGTGCGACGCGAGAGGCCAGCCTCGCCGAGCTGGGCGATGGTGAGGAGGCCGAGCTGCGATCGGGCCCGCTCGGCGATGGCCCGTTCGGTGGACGGGTTCATGCCTCCCTTCTACCGAGGGGGTGCGACAGCGAGCCCCTGAGGCGCGTCCGTGGGGGTCCTCGCATCCCCATTCTGAGGTGCCAACCGGACATGGGTGTCCGCCGGAGGTCTCAGAACCGAGGCGCCCTCATTCTGAGGTGCGAGGCGGACATGGGTGTCCGCTGGAGGTCTCAGAACCGAGGAGGGAGTCGGGCGCGACGCGGGTCAGAGGGCCCAGCAGCTCAGGCGGACGGGACCGCCGGCGAGGGCGGTGCGGATGCCGGAGTACACGGTGCCGTCGTAGATGAGCCCGACGTGGCCCACCACGCGGGCCCAGCACGGGTTCTGCACCAGCACGTTGGTGGCGCCGTCGTAGAGGGTGGCGTTGTCGACCGGGCGCACCAGCTCGTCCTGCCAGGTGCGGATCGTGGTGTAGCGGACGGTGCCGATGGTGTCATCGCCGGCGTTGAGGGCGTTGAGGAACGACGACCCGATGCGCATCTGCTCGCAGGCGACGATGGCGAGGCAGTTGCCGAACCCGAGGACGTTCGCCAGGTTGGCCACGTAGGTGCCCCGGTTGGGCGTGCCCAGGGTGACGAGGCTGTCGACCTCGGAAGCCCCGCCATACCACTTCACGTAGGCCCGGGCGACGAGGCCGCCTTGGGAGTGTCCGACCAGGTCGACCTTGGCCGCCCCGGTCTGGGACCGGACCCCGTCGGCGAAGGCGTCGAGGGCCTGGGCGGTGAGGCGGAGGTCCTGGGTGCCCAGGGTCGGCAGCTCGAAGATGCGCACGGTCTGGCCATCGGCACGCAGGCGGTCGGCCAGCACCTCGTTGGCGAAGGCGGGAGAGAAGGTGCCGGCCACGACGATGACCGGGTCCTTCGCCGGCGCGGCGGCGACCGGGGAGGCCGGCCCCAGGGCCACGCCCAGGCTGGTGGCGACGACGACGAACGCGGCGACGAGAGTACGACGGGGAGAGCGGGTCACGGTGTCCTCCGGGGACGGGGTCGACGGCATGCTAGCCGCCGACGTGACCTCAGTCACGAATCCCAGGGAGCGCGGACCGGGTCGGTGCTGACCAGTCCGGTGGGCGGAGCACGTCGAACGTGGTCCGTGCCCCCTCCCGCGGTGACGCCGTCACGTCCTCCCAGGGAGGCGGCCGTCGGTAGCGTCTCCCCGGTGCCGACCTCGCCCGACCGTCGTCCGGCGCGCCGGGCCGCGGCGCTCGGCCTGGTGCTGGGACCCGCGGCGTTCATCGCCGCCTGGGCCATGGCGGGGGCGCGGATGCCCGATCCCTACAGCCCGGTGTCCGATGCCATCAGCCGCACCGCGGCGGTCGGATCACCCCCGCGGTGGCTCATGACGAGCGGGTTCCTGCTCTACGCGGCGGGCTCGGCGGCCGGTTCGATCGCGCTGCGGCGCTCGGTCCCAGGACCGGCGTGGATCGCCAGCGCGGTGAACAGCGCCGCCACCGTCGGCGTGGCCCTGACCCCACTCGACCACTCGGTGGGCCTTGACGGCGCCCACGCCGTGACCGCCACGACCGGCTACGTCTCGCTCGCCCTGACGCCGCTGCTCGCCGCGCAGCCACTGGCCGACGCAGGGCACACCGCGGCGGCGAGGGCGTCGGTGGGCGTGGCCGCGGCCGTGGGCGCGTGCCTGATCGCCACCGTGGGATCCGACAGTGCCTCAGGACTGCTCCAGCGCATCGGCCTCACCGTCGGCGACGCCTGGCTGATCGCAGCCGGCGCGGTCCTCTTGACCGGCCGCACCCTGCGCCCCACGAGGTCTCGCGTCGCTCACTGACGGGCTGGCGGGCGCGAGCGTGACGCCCTTCGTGGTCGCCAGGCGCGCCGCACCATCCGGTCGGTCGAGATCTTGGCGACGGCGCCCCGCGAGTTGCGGTGCGAACCCAGTGTCCGAGGTATCGACCGCGCCGACGTCCCCGACATCTCGCCCCGGTTGGAGGCGATCCGGCTCCGGCAGTCCCGTCTCGCGCCTGCCCGTCCCGAGATGCCGACCGAGCCCCCGACGGCGTGAGGGCACGCGCCCGTCCAGGCTGGGGCGCTACCGGGCGAGGGGCTTGTACTTGATGCGGTGGGGCTGGTCGGCCGCCGCGCCGAGCTCGGACTTGCGCTGGGCCTCGTACTCGCTGAAGTTGCCCTCGAACCACCGCACCTGGCTGTTGCCCTCGAAGGCGAGGATGTGGGTGGCGATGCGGTCGAGGAACCAACGGTCGTGGCTGATCACCACCGCGCAGCCGGGGAAGGACTCGAGGCTGTCCTCCAGGGCTCGGAGGGTGTCGACGTCGAGGTCGTTGGTGGGCTCGTCGAGCAGCAGCACGTTGCCGCCCTCGGAGAGCACCTTGGCCAGGTGCACCCGGTTTCGCTCGCCGCCCGAGAGGGTGCCGACCGGCTTCTGCTGGTCGCTGCCCTTGAAGTTGAACGTGGCCACGTGGGCCCGGCTGTTCACCGAGCGCCCGCCGATGACCATGTCGTCGCGCCCGCCGGTGATCTCCTCGTAGACCGTCTTGTCCGGATCCAGGCTCTGGCGGCTCTGGTCGACGTAGGCGAGCTGCACGGTCGTGCCGACGGTGACGGCGCCAGCGTCGGGCGCCTCGCCGTTCGTGAGCATCCGGAACAGGGTGGTCTTGCCCACGCCGTTGCCGCCGATGACCCCGACGATGCCCGCCTTGGGCAGCGAGAACGACAAGTCGTCGATGAGGAGCTTCTCGCCGTAGCCCTTGGAGAGGTGGTCGACCTCGATGACCTGGTCGCCCAGACGCTCACCGGGGGGGATGGCGATCTGCAGGTCGCGGCCCCGTCCCTCATCGGCCTTGGCCTCGGCCAACAGCTTCTCGTACGCCGAGAGGCGGGCCCTCCCCTTGGCCTGGCGGGCCTTGGGCGCCATGCGGACCCACTCGAGCTCGCGGGCCAGGGTGCGCGACCGGGCGCTGTCGCTCTTCTCCTCGCGGGCCAGGCGGTCCTGCTTCTGCTCGAGCCACGAGCTGTAGTTGCCCTGGAAGGGCATGCCCCGGCCCCGGTCGAGCTCGAGGATCCACCCGGCGACGTTGTCGAGGAAGTACCGGTCGTGGGTGATGGCCACGACGGTGCCCGGGTAGTCGCGCAGGTAGCGCTCCAACCAGGCGACCGACTCGGCGTCGAGGTGGTTAGTGGGCTCGTCGAGCAGGAGCAGGTCCGGGGCGGAGAGCAGCAGGCGGCACAGCGCCACCCGGCGCTTCTCACCGCCCGAGAGGGGGGCGACCGACGCCTCGCCCGGTGGCAGGCGCAGGGCGTCCATGGCCACCTCGATCTTGCGGTCGAGGTCGTTGGCCCCCTTGGCCGAGATCTCGGCCTCGAGGCGGGCCTGCTCCTCGCCGATCTTCTCGTAGTCGGCGTCGGGGTCCGCGTACGTGGCCAGCACCGCGTCGTAGGCGGTGAGCAGCCCGGCCACCTCGGCCACGCCGTCCATGACGTTGCCCTTCACGTCCTTGGTCTCGTCGAGGTGCGGCTCTTGCTCGAGCATGCCGACCGAGAACCCCGGGGTCAGGCGGGCCTCGCCGGTGTAGTCCTGGTCGAGGCCAGCCATGATCCGAAGCAAGGACGACTTGCCGGCGCCGTTGGCCCCGAGGACGCCGATCTTGGCCCCCGGGTAGAACGACAGGGTGATGTCCTTGAGCACCTCGCGGTCCGGCGGGTGGAACCGGCTGCACTTGTACATGGTGAAGATGAACTGGGCACTCACAACAGGACTCCGATCGGGGGCGGCGCGGGCGAGGCAGCCGGCGCACCGAGCTGGGCTCGGGCCCGACCTGCGAGCCCGTCGTACCCATGGGACCGTTCGGAGGGTATCGGTCCGACCCTGGTGACAATGAACGCCGCCACCCGGGACTCCGGTCCCGACGACGCCGCTACGAGCACCCAAAGTGCTGAGAGTTGCTGGACAATCACTTTGAGTGGGTGATAGGGTCGACGGGCATGACCGACCAGGGGGCGACAGTGACGATCCAGGGCGACGTGGACGAGCCCGCATGGGGCGAGGGGGCGCGGCCTCAGCCTTGGGGTGGCCGGAGCCGTTGGGTTCCATCGGCATCGACCGGCGCCTCGCCCTGCTCGACGGGATCCGTCCCCTGCAGGGCACCGCCGTGCTCGACATCGGGTGCGGCAACGGCTCCTACACCGAGCGCCTGGCCGAGGGGTTCGACCGCGTGGTGGGCGTCGAGGTGGAGCGGGCCCGCATCGATGAGTTCTCCGAGCGCATCGAGGGCCGGCCTGACCGGCAGCGCTTCGAGCTGCGCGTGGAGAGCGCCGAGGCGCTGAGCGACCCGGACGGGAACTTCGATGCCGTGGTGGCCATCGAGACGCTGGAGCACGTGGTCGACGCCGAGGCCGCCGCCGCTGAGGTTTTCCGAGTGCTGCGTCCCGGGGGCGCCTTTCACGTCACTGTCCCCAACCGCGGGTTTCCCTTCGAGACCCACTCGTTCATGATCCGGGGCCGTGAACGGCGGTCGAAGTGGTACCCGTTCGTGCCGTGGGTGAAGCCCCTGCACCGGCGCATCTCGACGGCTCGGAACTACCGCCCGCGCGACTTGCAGGCCCTCCTCGGCGGGGTCGGCTTCTCAGAGGTCGACACGACCTTCCTCATGCCCCCGCTGGAGCGGTGGGGACCGGGTCGGTACCTCCGGCGCCCGATCGACGCGCTGGCCGCGACGCCGGCGCGCCACCTCGGGGTCTCGGTGGTGGCCGTGTTCGAGCGACCCGCCTGAACGACGCGGCCATCGATCGGCGCGACCACGACCGGCGCGAGCGGAGTTCGATCAGACGTCGACGGGCTGCAGGCGGCCGGTCGCCACGTCGTAGACCGCGGCGCCGACCACCAGGTCGGGACCGAGGAGCGGGTGGGCCCGGATGCGGTCCACGTCGTCCGCCACCGCGGCGGACGGATCGGCGATGGCCTCGGGCTGGTAGCCGGCGATGGCTGGGTCGTTCCGCGCCCGGCCGGTTGCGTCGGCGAGCTGGGCCCGGACCTGGTCGTCGGAACCGACCAGGCCGCAGTCGGTGTGGGGCACCACCAGCACGCGGTTGGCGCCGAGGAGGTGGACGGCGAGGACGAGGGAGCGCAGCACGTCGCCCGTGACCCGGGCGCCGGCGGTGCGGAGGATCTTGGCGTCACCCGGAGCCTGGCCGAGCACGGCGAGGGGGTCGATGCGGGTGTCCATGCAGGTGATCACCGCGAGGCCCCTGGCCGCTCGGCCGCTGAGGGCGGCGAGCGGGAAGTCGGCGGCGAAGGCGGCGTTGGCCGCCCACACATCCGCGAAGGCGTCGTCGGGCCCGCTCGTCTCCACGACCGCAGCATGGTCGGAGCGACGAACGGAATCGAAACCGGCCGGTGGCGGCCCGGCCGAACCCGGTCCGGGCTGTGGCGCGAACTGGTGCGGTGAGGCGGGGGGCGTCCAACGGTCATGACCGTTACCCGGCCGAGTCCGATCCGAGCGGTGGCGCGAGGTGGTGGCTCAATCGCCAGATCGCGCCATGCCTCGGGTCGAGTGGCGAGCTCCTCTCCGTCCGACCGATGAGAACCGGCCCGCCGGGGAGGGGGCGGGGCGGTCGGTAGGCTCGGCTCCGATGCCTGAGGACTCCGCACCCCCGTCCGACAACCTCGGCCCGAACGCCTGGTTGGTCGATGAGATGTACGACAGCTACGCGGAGGACCCTTCGTCGGTGAGCGAGAGCTGGCAGGAGTTCTTCTCCGGCTACCAGCCGAGCGGGCCGGCGGGCTCAGAGTCGCCGGGGGCGTCGGAGCCCGGCGGCGCCCGCAACGCGGGGACCTCGGCCGCGCCCACGCAGGGCGACGAGGGTCGGGGCCAGACCAGCGAGGCCGCCGATCCCGCGGTGGCCACGACCGATGGCGGGGCCCGGGGCGATTCCGGGGCGAACACGCGCGAGAGCAGGTCGAAGCAGGGGGGGACCGGGGCGACGTCGGCCGACCCCTCGACCACCGTGCTGAAGCCGGCCGGGGACAAGGCCAAGTCCAGATCCACGAGCGACGAGAAGGCGACGGCCAAGGGCGATGGCAGCTCGGCCAAGGCCGACGTCAAGGGCGGCTCGGCCAGGGCCAAGGACGGCGAGAAGGCCAAGTCCGACGGCAAGGGCAAGTCCAAGGACGCCAAGGGCGACGGGAAGACCGAGGCCGACGAGGAGCCGCCCGGTGAGGCGCTGCGCGGCGCGGCGGCCCGCATCGTCACCAACATGGAGGCCAGTCTCGCGGTCCCCACCGCCACCAGCTTCCGCGAGGTGCCGGCCAAGCTCCTCGAGGTCAACCGCAAGGTCATCAACGGCTACCTGTCGCGGACGCGGGGTGGCAAGGTCAGCTTCACCCACATCATCGGCTACGCCCTCGTCCGGGCCATCGCCGATTCCGTGCCCGCCCTCAACCGCTCGTACGTCGAGGGCCCCGACGGCAAGCCCCGCGTCGTGCACAACGAGAAGGTGAGCCTCGGTCTCGCGGTCGACATCGAGAAGTCCGACGGCAGCCGCACCCTGATGGTGCCGGTGATCCGCGACGCGAACACCCTCGACTTCGCCGGCTTCTGGGCCGCCTACGAGGAGATCATCCGCAAGGTCCGCACCAACAAGCTCACGCCGGATGACTTCGCCGGCGCGACGGTCACCCTCACCAACCCCGGCACCATCGGCACGGTGCAGTCGGTGCCCCGCCTCATGCCCGGCCAGGGCGCCATCATCGGCGTCGGTCGCCTCGGCTACCCCACGGCGTTCCAGGGCGCCGATCCCGAGGCTCTCGCCGACCTCGGCGTGTCGAAGGTCATGACGGTGAGCTCGACCTATGACCACCGCATCATCCAGGGCGCCGAGTCGGGACTGTTCCTGAAGCGCATCCACGAGCTGCTGATGGGCGAGGGCGACTTCTACGACGGTGTGCTGCGCTCCATCGGCGTGCCCTACGAGGCCGTGCGGTGGCGACAGGACACCAACCCCGTGGACAGGGAGGAGTCGAACCTCCAGAAGCAGATCCACGTCCAGGCCCTGATCAACATGTACCGGGTGCGGGGTCATCTCATCGCCGATCTCGACCCGCTGGCGGCCAAGGAGCCGCACATGCACTCCGAGCTCGACCCCGCGAGCTACGGCCTCACCATCTGGGACCTCGACCGGACGTTCCTCACCGACGGCCTCGCCGGCCAGCCCCGCATGGCCCTGGGCGACATCCTCGGCGTGCTCCGCAACGCGTACTGCCGACGCATCGGCATCGAGTACATGCACATCCAGGAGCCCGAGGAGAAGGACTGGGTCCAGGCCCAGGTCGAGGGGGCCGACACCAACCTGGGCCCCGAGGACCAGCGTCACATCCTGGGCCGGCTCAACGCGGCCGAGGCCTTCGAGAAGTTCCTCGGCACGAAGTTCCTCGGCCAGAAGCGCTTCGGCATCGAGGGGGCCGAGTCGGCCATCCCGATCCTCGACGCCATCCTCGAGGAAGCCGCCGCCGACCACCTCCATGGCGCGGTGCTGGGCATGGCCCACCGGGGCCGCCTCAACGTGTTGTCGAACATCGTGGGCAAGTCCCTCGACAAGCTCTTCACCGAGTTCGAGGGCTACATCGACCCCGAGTCCACCCAGGGCTCGGGCGACGTGAAGTACCACCTCGGCCAGCGGGGCACCTTCACGTCCCGCCGCAACCAGGAGATCACCATCGAGATGGCGGCCAACCCCAGCCACCTCGAGGCCGTCGACCCCGTCGTGGTCGGCATGGCCCGGGCCCGTCAGGACGTGATCAACGATCCCGGGGCCTTCTCGGTGCTGCCCCTTCTGGTGCACGGCGACGCCGCCTTCGCCGGCCAGGGCGTGGTGGCCGAGACGCTGAACCTCTCGAGCATCAAGGGCTACCGGGTGGGCGGGACCATCCACCTCATCATCAACAACCAGCTCGGCTTCACCACCCCGCCGGACGCGGCACGGTCCTCGGAGTACTGCACCGACATCGCCAAGATGGTGCAGGCGCCGATCTTCCACGTGAACGGCGACGACCCCGAAGCCTGCGTGCGGGTGGCCCGCCTGGCCTACGCCTACCGCCAGCGGTTCCACAAGGACGTCGTCATCGACATGGTCTGCTACCGGCGCCACGGCCACAACGAGGGCGACGACCCGAGCTACACCCAGCCCCTCATGTACAAGCGCATCGACGCCCGGCGCTCGGTCCGCAAGCTCTACACCGAGGCCCTCGTGCGCCGCGGCGACATCACCATCGAGGAAGCCGAAGCCGCCCTCGACGACTTCTCCAGAAAACTCGCCTCGGCCCTCGAGGAGACCCGGGCGCACGCACCGGAGGGTGATGTCGTGGCCCGGCCGCCGGCCCCGGCGCGCGGCGTGCTGCCGCACGTCACCACCGGTGTTCCGTCCGAGACGATCGAACAGATCTACCAGCGGCTGTCGGACCGGCCCGAGGGCTTCACGGTCCACCCCAAGCTGGCCAAGCAGCTCGACGCCCGCGACAAGATGTTCGACGGCGGCGAGGTCGACTGGGCCCTGGCCGAGGCCCTCGCCTTCGGCTCGCTCCTGCTCGAGGGCAACACCATCCGGCTCTCGGGCCAAGACTCGCGCCGGGGCACGTTCTCCCAGCGCCACAGCGTCCTCGTCGACTACGAGACCGCCGCCGAGCACGCCCCCCTGGCCCACCTCAGCCCCGACCAGGCCAAGATCTGGATCTATGACTCGCTGCTCTCGGAGTACGCCGCCCTCGGCTTCGAGTACGGCTACTCGGTCATCGCAGACGAGACCCTCGTGGTCTGGGAGGCGCAGTTCGGCGACTTCATCAACGGCGCCCAGATCATCATCGACCAGTACTTCGCGGCGGCCGAGGACAAGTGGGACCAGCGCTCGGGCCTCGTGCTCCTGCTGCCCCACGGCTACGAGGGCCAGGGCCCCGAGCACTCCTCGGCCCGCATCGAACGGTTCCTGACCCTCTGCGCCGAGGACAACATCCAGGTCGCCAACGCATCGACGTCGGCGCAGTACTTCCACCTGCTGCGCCGCCAGATGCACCAGGACGTCCTCAAGCCGCTCGTCGTCTTCACGCCCAAGTCGCTGCTGCGGGCCAAGTCGGCCCGGTCGTCGGTGGGTGACCTGCTCTCCGGGTCCTTCGAGGAGGTCCTCGACGACCCGGGCGTCACCGACACCGAGACCGTCCAGCGGGTGGTCTTCTGCAGCGGCAAGGTCAGCCACGACGCGCTGGCCCGGCGCGACGAGCTCGGGGTGCCGGCGGCCATCGTGCGCCTCGAGCAGCTGTACCCGTTCCCCCGGCGCCGCATCCGCGAGCTCCTCCAGCAGTACGGCAACGCCACCGAGGTGATCTGGCTGCAGGAGGAGCCCGACAACATGGGGCCCCGGTCCTTCGTCGACGAGCGCCTGTGGCCACTGGTGCCCGAGGGCATGAAGTACCGCGCCGTGTCCCGGGTCGGGTCCGGCTCGCCGGCGGGTGGCAGCCACGCCATCCACGTCCAGGAGCACGACGAGATCCTCACCCGGGCCTTCGAGGGCCTGTAGCGGGCGCCGCCGCCCACCGCGGCCGGTCCTGAGCTCCGCCCATCCCGATGGTCGCCGACGCCGAGCCCCCCGATTCGCCCGATTCGCCCGAGCCGTCCGAGCCGTCCGAGACTCGCGGAGGCAGTGCCTCGGTCGATGCCGGCTCCTCCCTCGCTCCCAGATCTCCCGCGGCTTCCGGATGGCCCGTGGACCCTGAGTCGCCTCTGGTCCCCGAGTCGCCCGTGGCCGCCGAATCGGTGGTGGCTCCCGAATTGCCCGTGGCTCCCGGGCCGCCCGTGGCTGCCGTCGACGCTGAGCTCCGGACCCGTCCGCCGCAGGGCCCGCTGCGGTTCATCGGCGCCGTCGCCGTGCTGACCGTCCCGCTCGCGGTCGCGGCGGTGGCGATGGGCGACGGCCTGCTGGGGATGGTCGCGCTGGTCAGCGCGCTGTGGGCCGCAACGCTGACCTTCATCGGGTGGACGGCCTACGCCTGGGCCGACCACGACGGCGTGCAGGTGCACTGGCTGCGAGCCACCGAGCGGGTCGACTGGGCCGAGGTGACCGCCATCGAGGTCGACCGCTCCGGCCCCGGCGGGGCCCGCCGGGGCGCCCTGATGGTCCTGACCGGCGATCGCCGGCTCCGGTGGACCCCGTGGGTGCCGTTCCTCTGGTTCGCCCACGCCGGGGCCAACCGCAGCGTGGAGGACCTCGACGCGCTGCTCGTCGCCCTCGGCCTCGGCCTGCGGGTCACCGACCCTCGGGCCCCGGTGCGCGGGGACAGCGGTCCGGACCCCGGCACCCGGAACTAGAACGCGTTCCAGCTCCCGGTAAGGTCGCCGCCGTGACCGACCCCTCCGCCGCCGCCTCCGCCGACCCCGCTGCGCCCGCCTTCCACGAGGCGCAGTCCGGGGGCGTCATCGACACGTTCCTGGCCATGCCCGACACGCGCGAGAAGCAGGCGGCCAAGTACGAGAACATCCGCCGTCTGGCCAACGACGAGGGCACTCAGGCGATGGAGATGCCGGCTGAGTACATGTTCAAGGGCGTCCCGACCTCGGGGATGACGAGGTCGGCGATACGGTCCGGGTCGTGCTGGGGGAGATGGCCAAGCACCGCATCTCCACCTTCGTCGCCGGGGTGCACGAGAACGAGCACTCGCGCCGCGCCGTGCGCGAGTTCCCGCAGCACTTCGCCGGCATGCTCAACGTCGACCCCAACGAGGGCATCGGGGCCCTGCGCACGATCGACGCCGCGGTGGACGAGTGGGGGGCTTCGCTCAAGGCGATCCACGTGTGGGGCACAGGATGCAACCCGCAGGTGCCGCTCGACGACAAGCGGATGTACCCGATCTACGCCAAGTGCATCGAGATCGGACGGCCGATCATCGTCTACGCCGGGGTGCCGGGGCGCGCATCCCGATGGCACCGCAGCTGCCGATCCTGCTCGACGAGGTGTGCTGGTTCTGGCCCGAGCTGCAGATCGTGGTGCGCCACGGCGCCGATCCGTGGACCGAGCTCATGGTCAAGCTGCTGCTCAAGTACCCCGGCCTCCACTACTCGACCAGCGCCTTCGCGCCGAAGTACTACCCCGAGGAGATCATCCGCTTCGCCAACAGCCGGGGCGCCGAGAAGATCATCTACGCCGGCTACTACGCGGCCGGGCTCACCCTCGATCGCATCTTCGGCGAGCTGCCCCGGGCGCCCTTCCGCGACCACGTCTGGCCCCAGTTCCTCCGCGAGAACGCGGCCCGGGTGTTCGACATCGTTCCCGTCCCCCCACCCGAGCCCCCGACCTGACCCTCACCCCCATCGAACTGGTCGCGAGGTCCGTCGCGGAGGCGACGGGAACCGCGACCGGTTCGAGGTCTCGTCGGTTCTGGTCGCGGAATCCGTCGCGGGGGCGACGGGAACCGCGACCGGTTCGGGCGCCCGGCGCTCATTGTCACAGGGGGTGAGTGGAATGGGTCGATGAACGATCTCGATCATCGACTCACGAAGCTCGCCGAGGACCAGCTCGGTCTCATCGCCTGGCGCCAGGCGGTCGGCTTCGGCCTCACGGAGAACGCGCGTCGGCACCGCCTGCGGCGAGGCGACTGGCTGGCGTGGTCTCCCCGGGTGGCGCGCCACGCCGGGACGCCGGCCACCGATGCCCAGCGCGCACTGGCGGCGGCCCTGGACGCGGGTCCCGCCGCCTTCGTGTCCCATCACGCCGCCGCTGCCCTCTGGGGGCTGCCGGGCTTCACGCTCGATCCCCTCGAGCTCATCGTGACGCGCTCGCGGAGCAGCTGGGCGCGCCCCTACGTCGTGCACCACCCACGTCATCTACCTGACCCCTTCGCGACGGTCCTCGATGGGGTGCCGGTCGTGCGACCCGCAGTGGTGCTGTTGCAGCTCGCGCCGCTCGTCCATCCCGAGAAGCTCAAGCGCCTGTTCGATTGGTGCTGGAACCGTCGTCTCCTGTCGGCGCCTTCGGTGCGTCGCGAGCTCGACCCCCTCATGCACCGAGGTCGGCCCGGGACAGCGGCGCTGCGGGAGCTGCTCGACCGCCTCCCGGATGACTACGTCCCTCCGGCGAGCAACCTCGAGGCTCGCTTCGATGCCATCGTGACGCAGGCCGGCTTCCCGCCCATGCGTCGCCAGGTCGACCTGGGCGACGACGAGAGGTGGTGCGGACGGGTGGACTTCGTCGCCGCGGACCTTCCGCTCGTGATCGAGGTCGACAGCGATCGCTACCACTCGGCCCTGAGCGACGAGGCTGACGATTGCGCCCGCCAGGCTCGCTTGGACAGCGCAGGGTTCGTGGTCGAGCGCGTGTCGGAGTTCGCCGTCTGGCATCGCCCACGAGAGGTCGTCGACGCGGTCCGTCGCGCCCGGTCGAAGGCGCGTCTGACCCGAGCGGCGTAGCGGTCGCGATTCCCGTCGCGGGAGCGACGGATCTCGCGGCCAGAACCGACGAGGCCTCGAACTGGTCGCGGTTCCCGTGCCTCGAGCGACGGATCTCGCGACCAGTTCGATGGGGGCGGGGTGGGGGGCGGCGCGGCGGGTCAGGACAGGGGGAAGCCGACGACGGCCTCGAGCTCGGCGATGGCGACGGCGGGGTCGCCGACCTTGATCGTGGTCATGCCGATGGCGCGGGCCGGCTTGAGGTTGACCCCGAGGTCGTCGAGGAAGACAGCCTCCGACGCCTCGATCGACAGCGCGGCGCACGCCCGTTCGTAGAACGCAGGGTCGGGCTTGCGGACGCCCACGACCGACGACTCGATGATCACGTCGAAGAGGTCCAGCACGGCGCGGTGCGAATCGCCATCGCCATCTTCGCCGCCGATCAGGTTCGAGCCGTCCGAGCCGTCAGGAGGGCCACCGGCCATGGGGGTGGCGCGCATGGTGACGACGTTGTTGGTCAGCAGGGCCGTCTTCAGTCGCTCACCGCAGCGCCGGAGAGCGGTGACCATCGCCGGGCGCAGCTCACCGCGCAGGAGCCCGAGCACCTCCCGGGCGTCGACCTCGCCGCCGAGGGCCCGGGCCTCAGCCTCGAACCGGTCGCAGAACTCGTCGAGGTCGAGCTCGTTGCGCTCGAGGCGGGCCCAGGCGTTGTCGTCGGGGTCGGTGGCGTTCACCCGACGAAGGAAGCCGTCCGGCAGGCCGTGGGCCTCCTCGTAGTGGGCGAAGGCCTCGAAGGGGCTGGAGAGGATCACGCCGCCGAAGTCGAACAGGGCGGCGGTGATGCCTTCCACCGGTCGGGGGGCGTCGGGCCCGTCGAGCCCGCTCACGATCCGCCGAGGAGGTCGATGGCCACGGCCTCCCACATCTCGGTCGACAGCCGCAGCGATTCGGTGTCCACCCGCTCGTCGTCACCGTGGAACATGCGGCCGAAGTCCTCGTAGCGCAGGTTCCGACTGAATAGGCCGAAGCCGTAGGCGGTGGCGCCGAGGCGCCGGAAGAACCGGGCGTCGGTGGCGCCGGCGATGAGCATCGGCACCGTCTGGCTGCCCTCATAGAAGCGCGACGAGACGCGGGTCAACGAGTCCCACAGCGGCGTGTCGACGGGCGATTCGGTCGCGGGGTCGAACACCGCGGGCTCGACGGTCACGTCGTCGCGCAGGTCGCCGACGGCCTCGGCGATGATCGCCTCGATGGCCGCCGCGTCCTGGCCGGGCAGGGTGCGGACGTCGACCTCGAGACGGACCTCGTCGGGGATGGTGTTGATCTTCGAACCGCCGTGGGCGATGTTCGGGCTCAGCGTGGTGTGGGTGCACGCGTGGAAGAGACGGGCCATCCCGAGGGGCAGCTCGGCGATGCGGTCGTCGATGCGATCGGCGTCGAGCAGCGGTGCGATGACCTCGTCGGGCAGCCCCATCGAGGCGAGGTAGCGCTTCCACACCTCACCGATCTGCGCCTCGGGCCGGTGCTCGGCGATGCGCCGCACGACCTCGGCGGCCTTCACCAGCGCGTTGTCGGACTTGTAGGGCTGGGACCCGTGCCCGGCGGTGCCCCGCACGGTGATGCGGCACCAGTAGCAACCCTTCTCGCCGACCATGACCGGGATCTTGGTGCCGGTCGGGCTCTTCATGGGGATGCCCCCGGATTCCGTGAGCACGTAGTCGGTGCGCACCGAATCGAGCTCGTGGTCGGCGAGGTGATGCGCGCCCCAGGTGCCCGATGCCTCCTCGTCGGCGACGGCGGCGAAGACGAGTGTGCCGTCGGGGCGCCACCCGCGGGCGGCCAGGCGCCGCATCGCGACGGCCATCGATGCCGTGAGGTTGAGCATGTCGATCGCTCCTCGCCCCCACACCTCTCCGTCGACCAGCTCGCCGCCGAAGGGGTCCCGCCGCCAACGGTTGCCGTTGGCGGGCACGACGTCGAGGTGTCCGAGCAGGGTGAGCGTCGGGGCGCGTGGGTCACGACCCTCGATGCGACCGACGAGGCTCTCGCGCCCGGGCTGGGGCTCGTAGACCTCGAGGTCGAGGCCGGTGCCCTCGAGGTGGGCGCGCAGCGTCGCGACCGACCGCGCCTCGTTCCCCGACGCCACCGACCCGTCGTTCACGCACTCGTTGCGGATGAGGTGCTGGAGGAGGTCGGTGACCTCGGCGGTGGGGTCGTCGAGGGCAGTGGCCATGGCGCCGCAACCTACCAACGGCTCGTCCCCCAACGCCTGACCCAACTATCGAGGCGCGGGTTCCGAGGGCTGCATCCGCGCCACCCCTTGACGGGCGTAGTTGACTCTGACCCGACATGTCCGCCGCCAACGCCATCAAAGATCACGTCATCGTCGACGGATCCAACCTCGCCACCGAGGGCCGCACCCTGCCGAGCCTCGCCCAGCTCGACGAGGCGGTGCGAGCGTTCCTCGACGAGTACCCCCGCACGCGCATCACCGCCATCGTCGACGCGACCTTCGGCCACCGCATCGCCGCCTCGGAGAAGGACGCGTACGAGCAGGCCGTGCTCGACGGCGACCTCGTCGCCCCGCCCGCCGGGGCCATCGGACGGGGTGACGCCTTCGTGTTGGCCATCGCCCACAAGGCGGAGGCCACGATCCTGTCCAACGACTCGTTCCAGGAGTTCCACGGCGAGTACGACTGGCTCTTCGACGAGGGTCGGCTGATCGGCGGCAAGCCGGTCGATGGTGTCGGATGGGTGTTCGTCGGCCGGGTGCCGGTGCGTGGGCCCGCGAGCCGACGCTCCCAGCGCGGCGCCCGCGACCCCAAGGCGAAGCTCTCGAAGACCGACAAGGCCAAGGAGGCCGCCGCGGTCGAGGCCGAGGTCGCGGCCCGGCGAGGAAACGTGGTCGGGGCCGACAAGCCGGCGCGCTCACGCCGCCGAGGCGGCACCCCGAAGGCGAACGAGCCCCCGTCGACCAAGGTGCCGGCGGCCAAGGCCAAGACGGCAGACACGACCGACCGCGCCGCCTCCACGGGTCGCGGTCGACGGGCAGCGGCGCCCGACGCGCCGTCCGATGGTGGCGAGGAGGGCGGCGGTCGCGGCCGTCGACGTCGGTCACCGGCGAAAGCGGCCGACGCCATCAACGAGTCAGGTCCCTTCGTCGAGTTCATCTCGACCCACGCCGTCGGGAGCGAGGTCACCGCAGTGGTCGACCGCTTCTCCTCCCACGGTGCCTATGTGGTCGTCGGTGACGCGCAGTGCTACGTGCCGCTGCGCGCGATGGCCGACCCCCCGCCCCGAAGCGCCCGAGAGGTGCTGACGGTCGGGGAGTCACGGATCTTCGTCGTGGCGTCGTTCGACGCACCGCGACGGAGCATCGACCTGGCCCTGCCAGGTCACCAGGTGACGGGTGACTCCGTCAGTGAACCGATCACCACCCAGGAGGCACTCCAGATGGCAACCGCCAAGAAGTCCGCAACCAAGAAGTCCGCCGCGAAGAAGGCTCCGGCCAAGAAGGCTCCGGCGAAGAAGTCCGCCGCGAAGAAGGCTCCGGCCAAGAAGGCTCCGGCGAAGAAGTCCGCGGCGTCGAAGGCTCCGGCGAAGAAGGCTCCGGCGAAGAAGTCCGCGGCGTCGAAGGCCCCGGCCCAGAAGTCCGCCGCGAAGAAGTCCGCAGCCAAGAAGTCCGCCGCGAAGAAGACTCCGGCCCAGAAGTCCGCCGCGAAGAAGTCTCCGGCGAAGAAGGCCACCGCGAAGAAGGCCACCGCGAAGAAGGCTGCGGCGAAGAAGGCCCCGGCCAAGAAGCGGGGCTGACGCCCGCCCCGAGGGTGCCGGGGATCGGAGTGGGTCGATCTCCACCTGCGGCTCCGCCGCCACCGGTCGATCGGCACGGCTCGGCAGCCCTATCGTCGTCTCAGTGCGCATCGCCACCTGGAACGTGAACTCGCTCAAGGCCCGGCTGACCCGGGTCGAGGAGTGGCTCGGCTACGCCCAGCCCGACGTGGTGTGCCTGCAGGAGACGAAGTTGGCCGACAGCGCGTTCCCCGCGCTGGCCTTCCAGACCCTCGGCTATGAGTCGGCCCACCACGGCGAGGGGCGATGGAACGGCGTCGCCATCCTCAGCCGGGTTGGTCTCACCGACGTCGTGGCCGGCTTCGGCGACGACGGCGCCCCTGACCCCGAGGCCCGGCTGATGTGGGCGACGTGCGGCGGCGTGCGCGTGGCGAGCGCGTACGTGCCCAACGGTCGCGCCGTCGACCACGACCACTACCGCTACAAGCTGGCGTGGCTCGAGCGCCTGAGGCTCGAGCTCGAGCACCGGTACGACCCGACGGAGCCACTCGTCGTCGCCGGCGACTACAACATCGCCCCCTCCGACGCGGATGTGTGGGACGCCACCCAGTTCGTCGCCGCGACCCACACCAGCGTTCCGGAACGCCAGGCGTTGCAGGCGTTGCTCGATTGGGGACTGGTCGACACCTTCCGGCGCCGCCATGCCGAGGACGGCCTGTTCTCGTGGTGGGACTACCGCGCCGGTCGGTTCCACAAGCGCCAGGGCATGCGCATCGACCTGCTGCTCGCGACCGAGCCGCTGGCCCACGCGGTGTGCTTCGCGCTCATCGACCGCCAGGCCCGCAAGGGCAGTCAGCCGAGTGATCACGCCCCCGTGCTGATCGACGTCGAGGTCGCCCGCCTGTGAGCGAGCCGCGAGCGAACCAATCAGCACGGGCGCCGATGAGCCCCCGAGCCGAGGAGCCTCCCGTGGACCCCACCTCCCGCCCGCTCGACATGTCGGGGCCGTCGGCCCGGGTCCTGGCCCAGACCGACGACGGGGTTTCGCCCCGGCGCACCGCGCTGCGGCGCATTGCGGCAGCCAACCGGGCCCTCATCGAGGACATGGTCGGCACCGAGGTGCCGCCCGAGGACCTCGACCGCGTGGCGTCGGAGCTCGAGGCCATCGGGGCGCGCTTCCGCCACGACCGGCCCCGCTCGATCTACGAAGGCATGGCCGAGGCGGCCATGTCGGGCGGCGACATCGAGCCCTTCTTCGACCACAGCCCGCTGATCGGCCTGGCCAACCCGCTGGCCCCACCGATCGCCATCGAGCTGGGCGCCGACGTGGTCACCGGCCGGGTCACCTTCGGTTCGGTGTACGAGGGGCCGCCGGGGTGCGTGCACGGCGGTTTCGTGGCCGCCGCCTTCGACGAGGTGCTGGGCTCGGCGCAGACCTTCTCCGGGGCGCCGGGCATGACGGCCAGGCTGACGGTCAACTACCGCAAGCCCACCCCGTTGCACGCGCCGCTCGTCATCGAGGGTCGCTTCGACCGCAGGGAGGGCCGGAAGGTCTTCACCAGCGGTCGCATCCTCGCCGACGGCCACGTCACCGCCGAGGCCGAGGGGCTCTTCGTCTCGATCGACGTGACCAAGTTCCGCGAGCTGGCCGCTGGCTTCAACCGCCGGGTCGCGGACGAGTCGTGACCGGCGCCCGGGCTACGTGCTCAGGAACGCCTCGACGTGGGCCACCTCGGCCTCGAGGTGCTCCCTCAGCCCCGACACGATCGCCTTCTCCACCGCGCCCGCCACGAGCAGCGCCTTCACCTTCAGCTCACCGTCGATGCGCCGGATCGTTGCGTCGCCGTCGGCCTCGTAGTGGTAGGCGCCGGTGCAGCGCAGGCGATCGGCGTAGTGGTCCGGGTGCAGGCGCACCGCCACCGAGCGGGCGCCGACGTCGTGCACCGACTCCTCGACCCAGGAAAGCTTGTCGGGGCTGACCACGGCGGTGACGGCAGGGGAGAGCTCGGCGATGAAGCGGTACCGGATGCGCAGCGTCACCACCCCGCCGTGCTCGACCCGCTCGAGGACGTCGGGTGGGCCGAGCTTCGACGTGCCGTCGAAGGTCTCGTAGAGCTCGGCGCTGGCGTAGGCGGCCGCCACCTCGTCGAGGGGGGCGGCGATGGACTGGGTCAGCTCGAAGCGCACAGCGGCTCCTCCTGCGGACGGGCCGACGGGGGCGTCGACTCGCAGCCCCTCATGGGCGCGAAGCGTGCGTCGCCGGATCGCGGTGCTGGCGAACGATGCGCAGCAGAGCGTCGCCGTGGGCGTCGAGGGTGAGCGGACCCACGCCGAGCACCGTGGCCAGGCCGGCGCCGTCGGTCGGTTCCTGGCGCGCCACGTCGGCGAGGATGCGATCGCTCAGCACCACCGCGGGGGGCATGCCGACCTGACGAGCCGCCTCGGCGCGCCAGTCCTGCAGGGCTCGGAGGAGCGCGAGGGGGTGATCCTCGCCCTCGGCGGGAGCCAGTGCCCGTCGGGCCGCCTCGAGCCCGGGACGGGGGTCGGCGGGGCGCGCGGCGCGGGCGAGACCGCCGAGGGCGTCGGAGAGAGCGGCCAGGTAGGGCGACGGGCGGCGCACGACCTCCCGGTCGCGCAGGGTTCGCTGCTCGGCCCAGGACAGCCGGACGACGTCCTCCGCCCGCGTGAGGGCGACGTGGAGCAGCCGTCGCTCCTCGGACTCGGCCTCGGGGGTGCGGGCGTGGCTGACGGGCACGAAGCCGTCCTCGAGGCCGGCGATGTGCACCACCGGCCACTCGAGGCCCTTGGCGGCGTGGAAGGTCACCACGTCGATGGCGTCGCCGTCGCGCCCCGGGCCATCGGCGCCGACTGCGGTGGCGAGCCACGGACGCAGGTCACCGGCGGTGGCGGTGGGTTCGAGGGCGCTCAGCTCCCGGCCGAGGCGGAGCACGGCGGCGAGGGCGTCGGCCCGTTCCACGCCGCCGGGATCCGCGGTGGCCTCGTCGACCATCGCCTCCAGGTCCTCGAGGGCGATGCGCAGATGCCGGCCGCGATCGCTCGTGAGCACGCGGAGCGCGTCGCGCACCATCGGGCGCCCCAGGAGCGGGTCGGCCCCTCGGAGTCGGAACGGGATCCGAGCGTGGACGAACGCCTCTTCGATGAGCGGCATCTGGCCGTTGGTGCGCACCAGCACCGCCTGGCGGTCCCACCGGGTGCCGGGGGCGTGCAGGAGGCGTGCCCCGCCAGCGATGCCGCGAGCTTCCTCGACATCGCTGGCATAGGCGGTGATCGACGGGACCTCACCGGCGGGACGGTGGGCGACGAGGCGCACCCGCGCCCGAGCCCCGAGGGCGGTGCTGGCGAGGTGCAGGATCTGCGGTGTTGAGCGGTAGTTGCCGGTGAGCGCAACGACCTGGGCCCCCGGGTGGTGCTCGGCGAAGCGGGTCAGGTAGGTCGCATCGGCGCCGTTCCAGCGGTAGATGGCCTGGTTCGGGTCGCCCACCACGCAGAGGTCCTCACCCTCGCCCAGCCACCCCATCAGCAACCGGTGCTGCAGCGGGTTGACGTCCTGGAACTCGTCGACGAACAGGTGCCGGAACCGCCACCGCTGGGCGGCGGCGAAGGCGTGGTCGTGGTCGAGGGCATCGGCGCAGCTCGCCAGGATGTCGTCGAAGTCGACCACCCCTCGGCGTCGCTTCTCGGTCTCATAGGCGGCGTAGAGCCGGGCCACCTGGTCGAACGGTGCCCCGATGCGCCTGTCCTCCTGGTGGGCGGCGGCGGCGTAGTGATCGGGGGCGATGCGCCGGGCCCGGGCCCACTCGATCTCGGTGGCCAGCGCGACGGGCGCCAGCGACCCCCGGCCCGGCAGGGCGGCCAGCACCCGCCCCTTGCGGTCGAGCAGGCCGGGCATGGTCCGGCCCCGGTCGCTCCACAGGGTCCGCAGCTGCGCCCAGGCCATGGCGTGGAAGGTGCCCACCGTCGGCCGGTCGCGGAGCCCGAGGGCGGCGAGGCGCACCCCCATCTCGGCCGCCGCCTTGCGGGTGAAGGTGAGGGCCAGGACGTGGCGCGGGTCGGCGCGACCCTCGACCGAGCGGTGGGCGATCCGGCGGGTGAGCACCCGGGTCTTGCCCGATCCGGCGCCGGCGAGGATGCACAGCGGCGCGCCGGGGTCGACGACGGCCCGACGCTGCTGGGCGTCGAGCCCGACGAGCAGGCGGTGGGCGTCCACCCCCGCACCCTACGGTCGGACCCGGTCCCGCTGGGGGCGTGGTGAATCGACGCGGCGCGACAACGCCACCGACGGGGCACGCTCGTCGACACCTGGGCGACGGTCGGGTCGTGCGCCCAGGTGGGACGCAACGTCCACCTCTCCGGCGGCGTCGGCTGGGCGGGGTGCTGGAGCCGCTCCACATGGCCACGACGAACGATCGCAGCTCGGCCCGTTGCACCGCTTCTCCATGTTGCGCATGGCCTCGGTGCGCGCCGCGCCGGCGCGGACCTGGCGGCGCCGGTCGTCACCGGCGACGACGCGTTCATCGGCAGCCGTTCGCTGGTGTCGAGGGCGCGAGGGTGCTGGAGGGGCACGCTTGGCCCCCGTTGGATGCTCGCCGCCTCGACCCGCGCGTTCGACTCCGAGTCGGGCGACGAGCTGCCCTGCGGAGAGGTACCGGCCCGGGCCGGGGCCGTCGGGTCGACCCGGGTCCGACGCTTCCGGCGGGACGGCCGTCGGCCAATCCTGACTGTCGTACCCTCCGGGTACAGTTGTTCCCATGGCGACGGACCTGTCACTCGAAGCGGCCCAGGAGACCGACGCGGTCCGGCGCGCCTTCGACGACGAGCTCGCCGGGGTGGCCGGGGTGCGCAACGCGGCTGATGCCCGCCTGGTGGATCTGGTGGTCCGGGCCCTGGCCGGGGGTCTGTGGCGGGGGCACCGGGTCCACACCCCGGTGCAGTGGTTGATGTGGCGGGCCGGGGTCTCCCGTTCGGTGGCGCGGCGGGTGGTGGCTCTGGCCCGGCGGGCGCCGGTGTTGCCGGTGACGATGGCCATGTTCACCGGGGGGCGGTTGTCGTTCGATCAGGCCGCGACGGTGGCCCGCTACACGCCGGCGGAGTTCGAGGCGTCGGTGGCCGAGATGGCCCAGTTCGCCACGGTGGCCCAGATCACCACCGCAACCCGGTCCTACGGTTTTGACACCGAAGCCCGACCCGCCGACGCCCCGGAGCCGACCCCTGACGAGCCGGTCCTGCCGGACCCCGAACCAGAGGTCGACCGCGAGGTCGCCTTCGGGACCGAGGACTCGGGGCTGTGGTGGGCCCGGATGCGCCTCCCTGCCGATGAGGGCATGGCCATCGAAGGAGCGCTGACCGCCGCCCGGGAGCGGCTGCACTCCGAGGCCCGCGCCGCGGCGAAGGCCCGGGCGACGGCGGAGGGCCGGTCGATGAAGGATCTCGACGTGCGGCCCCCGTCGTGGGCGGATGCCGCGGTCGGGGTGGCCCACTCGATCCTCGCCGGCGGCGCCGGCGGCGCGGAGATGGCCGCCCGGTCCCGGATCCTGTTGCACCTCGAGACCCCCGACGGCCAGAGGGGCCACGGGCGGTGGATGGGGTCGCTGCACCTGGGTGGGGTGCTGCCTGATGAGCTGCGCCGGTACCTGTCCTGCGACGGCGACGCCCAGATCATCTGGCACAAAGATGGGGTCCCGGTGAACGTGGGCCGTGCTCATCGCATCGTGCCCCGCCGGATCCGCCGGCTCATCGAGCATCGCGACCGGGGGTGCCGGGTGCCGGGCTGTGACCAGACCTACTGGTTGCAAATCCACCACATCGTGCATTGGGAAGACGACGGTGAGACCATCACCGCCAACCTCATCTGCCTCTGCTCGGCCCATCACCGGATGCACCACCAGGGCCTGTTGGGCATCGTCGGCCACGCCGATCACCCGAACGGGGTCACCTTCACCGACCGGTACGGCAACCACCTCAACGGCGCCACCCGGGCCCGACCCCCCAAGGCCACCGACATGCCGACCGTGGGCGCCTACCGGTGCCCCACCGGCGAACGCCTCGACCGCTCCGCCGTCCACTTCAACCGCACACCCAGCCCCGCCCCCGACGACGCCGCGGCCGACCCCGGGCCCACCTCCGAGGGCGGCCCACCCGGCCGCCGACGACGAGGCGCCCACTGTCGCACCACCGGCCGGCCCGAAACCGCGACCCCCGACGGATCACGCGCCCCGCCGGCGTCCTGATCTCGAACGATCGAGCGAACGCGGGGCCTCCAGGGTTCGACCGCGTTCATCGATGCGCTGCGAAGGGGTGGACCGGCCGCGGCACACCTCGGGGGTCGCGCCGCACCGGCGCCGAGCCGTGACGGTGGGTGATCTCCGTCGAGGAGATCTG
>NZ_DATLXO010000061.1:0-2241 GCF_035575815.1 Iamia sp. | reverse complement strand
CCGGCGCGGGCTCGGCGGCGTCGACGAGGCTTTGGTCGACCACGGTGGCGTCGGTCGCGCCCGCGACGGCGGTCGCCCCGCCTGCCGTTGAGGCGCCGGTCGCGGCGGCGCGCGTCGCGCCTCCGCCGTCGTCGGTCACGTCGACCACCACGCAGGTGATGTTGTCGCGCCCGCCACCGGCGTTGGCCAGGCGCACCAGCTCGTGGGCGACGGCGTCGGGGTCCTCGCCGGACGTGAGGGTGTCGACCAGCGTGGTCGGGTCCACCTCGTTGAACAGGCCGTCGCTGCAGAGCAGGAAGCGGTCCCCGGTGAGGGGGAGCAGCGAATCGGAGTCGACCTCGACCTCCTGGTCGATGCCGAGGGCCCGGGTCAAGATGTTGCGCTGCGGGTGGATCGCCGCCTCCTCCTCGCTCAGCTGACCGCCGCGTCGGAGGTCCTCGACGAGGCTGTGATCGCGGCTGAGCTGGTGGAGCTCGCCATCCCGCAACAGGTAGACGCGGGAGTCGCCGACGTTGACCCACGCGATCTCTTCGTCCGCTCCGTCCTGGTTGACCAGGGCGATGGCGACGAGCGTGGTGCCCATCCCGCGGAGCTCGGTGGTGTCCTCGGCGCGCGAGAAGATCCGCCGGTTGGCCTCCTTGACGGCCTCGACCACCGAGGCGGTGGTGGGTTCGGAGATGACCGCCTCGAGCGTCTCCACGGCGATGGCCGAGGCCACCTCGCCGCCCTGGTGGCCGCCCATGCCGTCGGCGACGGCGAAGACCGACACGGCATCGGCGATGAGCTTGGAGTCCTGGTTGTTGGTGCGGAGCTGGCCGACGTCGCTGGCCGATCCCACCCGGAAGCTGGTCATGATCGGGCTCCCGCGGGGCTGGTGACAACGTTCCGCCCCGACAGGATGCCGGGGGAGAGGTGGGAGGAGGTGGTCATCCGAGCTCCATGACGGTGTTGCCGATCTGGACGAGGTCGCCGCGCCGCACCGCCGTGGCGGCAGTGACCTTGGCTCGGTTGACGAAGGTGCCGTTGGTTGAGCCGAGGTCCTCGACCCAGGTCTGGCCGTCGCGGCCGTAGACGCGGGCGTGGATCTGCGAGGCGAAGGTGTCCTCGGGGATGGCGACGTGGCAACCGGCCGCGCGACCGACGGTCATCTCCGGTGCGAGGGGGAAGACCCGCCCGCGCTGGTCCGCTGGTTCCACCACGGTGAGCTGGGTGGGCACCTTGCGGCCCTTGCGCCGCTTGCCCTCGGCGGGCGGGGCGCTGGCCGGCACCGGGCCGCCCCCGCCCCCGCCGCGCTCGAGGGCCTTCGGGGGGTTGACCTCGACCCACACGGCTCGCAGGACGCGGAAGAAGAACAGGTAGAGAAGGGCGAGGACGCAGAACTTGAGGATGGTCAGGAGCTGCTCGGACATGTTGCGGGGAGATTACTGGTCGACCCCGGCCGGACGCGCCCAGGCCCGGGGGGTGCGCCCCCCGGAGGACGTCGCCGGTCAGCTGGCCTCGAACCAGATGCGGGTGCTTCCGAAGCTGATCTCGTTGCCGTCCTCGAGCGGGTGGATCGAGACCCGGGCTCCGTTGACCCGCGACCCGTTGGTCGAGCCCAGGTCGACGAGCACCCAGCCGGCGCCGGCGGGACGGATCTCGGCGTGGTTCCGGCTCACGTTGGGATCCGACAACACGATGGTCGACTCGGCCCGGCGTCCGATGGTGATGACGGCCTCGCCGAGAGGGATCCGGTCGCCGGTGGGCAGCACCAGCGACCCGGCCCCGGCCCCGCCGCGACCCTCGCGGAGTCGCGCCGTCACCTGGCAGGTGCCGGTGCGCACCCCCCCCGGCTCGAGCTCGACGCCGACGGGGCCGAGGAAGGAGTAGCCCTCGTCGCGAGCGTGCTCGCGAGCGGCGTCGGCCAGCTCCCGGGTGAGGCTGTCGGCGATCTCGGTGAAGGCCGTGTGGTCCTCGGCGCTGAGCAGGATCGTGAAGTGGTTGGGCACCACGGTGCGGCCTCGCACGTCGATCGACCGGTTGATGTCCATCTCCCGGGTGAGACGCCGGCCGATCTCGACGGGGCGCAGGCCCGAGCGGAACACGCGCGAGAAGGTCCCCTCCACGGCTTGTTCCAGCCGTCGCTCGAACCCCTTCAGCCCCATCAGGTCACCCGCACCATCGATGGTGGCTGGCTCCGATGAGCGATGCTGTCGGCTCCGCGGGCTCCGCCGCCAGAGAGCCCGTGCTGTTCGGTTCGCT
>NZ_DATLXO010000060.1:0-29872 GCF_035575815.1 Iamia sp. | reverse complement strand
CGCCCCCGATCAGCGGTCCGCCCCTCGCGATCGCCGGGCGGCGGCAAGCGCGACGAAGGGCGCCACGCTCGTCGGATCGGTGAGGGCCTCGACCGAGACGGCCTCGTCGACCGGCGTGCCGGTGAGGATGCGCTTCACCGGCACCTCCAGCTTCTTGCCCGAGAGGGTGCGGGGGATCGCGGCGACCACCTCCACCCGGTCGGGTACGTGGCGGGGCGAGAGCTCGGCGCGCAGGGCCCGGGCGACGCGGACCGAGAGGTCGTCGTCGGCCTCCACGCCCGGCGCCAGGGCGACGAAGAGCAGCAGCTCGCCGGCGCCGCCATCGTCACCCTCGAGGTGCACGACGAGGCTGTCGGCCACCTCGGGGAGCGCCTCCACCACGGTGTAGAAGTCGCTGGTTCCGAGCCGCACGCCGCCCCGGTTGAGCGTGGCGTCGGACCGTCCGGTGATGACCGCCGCACCGTCGTCGGTGAAGGTGACCCAGTCGCCGTGGCACCAGACGCCCGGGAACTGCTCGAAGTACGCGGCCCGGTAGCGCGAGCCGTCGGCGTCACCCCAGAAGCCCACCGGCATCGACGGCATGGGCGCGACGATGGCCAGCTCGCCCTGCTCGCCGGGAGGGCACGGGGTGCCGTCGGGCGCCAGGGCGACGGCGTCGCAGCCGAGGAGTCGGCAGCTGATCTCGCCGGCTCGCACCGCCACCAGCGGCGACGACCCGACGAACGCGGTGCACACGTCGGTGCCACCGCTGATCGACGAGACCGGCACGCCGAGGGTGTCGTGCACCCAGCGGAAGCCGTCGGCCGGCAACGGTGCCCCGGTGGAGCCCACGGCGCGCAGCCGCCTGGGTTCGGGGTGCAACCCCGCCTTGCGGGACGCCATCAGGAACGGCGCCGAGGCCCCGAAGACGGTGCACCCGGTCTCGTCGGCCAGATCCCACAGGACCGACAGGTCCGGGGACCCCGGGTCGCCGTCGAAGCAGATGATCGTCGCGCCCAGCAGCAGGCCCGAGATGAGGTAGTTCCACATCATCCAGCCGGTGGTGGTGAACCAGAAGAAGCGGTCTTCTGCGGTCAGGTCCTGGTGGAGGGCGAGGGCCTTCAGGTGCTCGACGGTGATCCCGCCGTGGCCGTGGACGATGGCCTTGGGCAGGCCGGTGGTGCCCGAGCTGAACAGCACGTAGAGCGGGTGGTCGAACGGCACCGCCTCGAACGTGGGAGGGCCGGGATCGTCGCCGGCGAGCAGGGCGGCCCACCCGTCGGTGGCTCCGGTGTCGAGGTACCGGAGGGTGACGGTGTGGCGCACCGTGGGCAGTGCGGCGCGGATCACCTCCACCTCACCGGTGCGGTCGATGTCCTTGGCGCCGTAGCGGTACCCGTCGACGGCGAGGAGCACGACGGGCTCGATCTGGGCCAGGCGGTCGATCACCGAGCGGGTGCCGAACTCCGGCGCGCAGCTCGACCACACGGCGCCGATGGACGCGGTGGCGAGGAAGGCGATCAGGGTCTCGGGGATGTTCGGGGCGTAGGCGGCGACCCGGTCACCGCGCTGAACGCCGAGGCGTCGGAGCCCGGCTGCGCACCGGGCCACCTGGTCGGCCAGCTGCGCCCACGTGAGCTCCGAGGGCCCGCGGGTCTGGCTGCGGGCCACCACCGCCACGTCGTGCGGCCGGGCGGATGCGGCGGCCAGGGCGTGCTCGGCGTAGCTGAGCTCGGCGCCGGGGAACCATCGTGCGCCCGGCATGGCCTGCTCGGCCAGCACCGCGGTGGGTGGGGTGCGCCACCGCACGCCGAGGTCGTCGGCCACCGCGCCCCAGAAGCCGTCGGGGTCCGCGACCGACCAGGCGTGCGCCGACGCGTAGCTGCGGTGGCCGTGGGCCGACGCGAAGCGCCCCGCGGCGGTGCAGGTCCACGCATCGGCCGCAGGCGTCCAGAGGACCTCCCCCCGATCGGGGACGGAGGGCGGGGCCATCAGGGCCCGGTCCGGGGTGGCGACCTCTGGTCGGTCAGCGGAGGTTGGAGGCCACGAAGTCCCAGTTCACCAGGGAGTCGAGGAAGGTGTTGAGGTAGTCCGGGCGCTTGTTGCGGAAGTCGATGTAGTAGGCGTGCTCCCACACGTCGACGGTCAGCAGGGCGTTGACGTCGTGGGCCAGGGGCAGATCGGCGTTGGGCGTCTTCATGATCTGCAGGCCACCCTCGCCGTCGTCGGCCAGCCAGGCCCAGCCGGAACCGAACTGGCCCATGCCCGCCGCGATGAACTCCTCGCGGAACGCGGCGTAGCCGCCGAAGGCCGAGCTGATCTTGTCGGCCAGCTCGCCGGTGGGCTCACCGCCGCCGCCGGGGGCCATGCACTTCCAGTAGAAGGAGTGGTTCCAGTGCTGGCCGGCCTGGTTGAACAGGGGGCCGTCGGAGGCCTTGATGATCGCCTCGAGCGAGGCGTCGGCGTGCTCGGTGCCGTCGATGAGCTCGTTGAGCTTGTCGACGTACGCCTTGTGGTGCTTGCCGTGGTGGTACTCGAGGGTCTCGGCCGAGACGTGGGGAGCGAGCGCATCCTGGGCGTAGGGCAGGTCGGGAAGGGTGAAAGCCATGTCTTCAAGTCCTCTCTGGTGGATCGGGCCTGACTCTACCGGTGCGCGACGAGGGGGCGGTCCGCCGTCGGCCTGGAGGCGTCAGGACGCCGGGTCAGAGGCGGGCGGAGCGGACGTTGCAGGGCAGTCGACGGATCGGGCGGGTCGCCCCCTCGACGTCGTTGGCCGCCCGAGCCATTCTCCCATGCCCAGCAGCCTATCGAACACACGTTCGTATTACACCCGAGTTGGCCACGTTTCTTTCATAGGTTGCGGGATTTTGAGAACGTCGCGGCCGCGTGGCCCGACGACTCGTTCCGACGAGACGCTCCGCCCGACGATCAGTCGGCGCCGGGGCGGCGGTCGCCCTCTCCCCCGCCGGCCTCGGTCGCGCCGGCGGGGAGGGCGCGGGCCAGCTCCTCGGGGGTCGGGTCGTGCGCCCGGCGGGCCTCGGCCGGGAGGAGGTCGACGAGGGCGGCCATGATCCGCTTGGTGTCCGCGTCCGCGCTGCGGTACTTCAGCCCGACCGGGGGGCCGACCCGCACCCGCACCGTGGGCGGGTTGCCGACGGCCAGCACGTCGGGGAACCGCGCCCGGCGCGGCCACACCCGCTCGGTGCCCCACAGGCCGATGGGGATCACCGGCACCTTGGTCATGGCGGCCAGCCTGGCCGCACCCCAGCGTCCCTTCAGCTCGGGATCGAAGAACGCCCGGCCGCGCGGGATCGTGCCCTGCGGCATGATCGCCACCAGCTCACCGGCCTCGAGGGCATCGGCGGCGGCCCGCAGCGGCTCACCGGAGCCAGTCCCGCGATCGACGCGGATGCCACCCATGGCGGTGGCGATCTGGCCCACGATCGGCGCGTCGAACACCTCCTTCTTGCCGAGGAAGCGCAGCGGCCGCCCGACGCGAGCGATGGTGAAGCCGAGGGCCAGCGGATCGAAGTAGCTGCGGTGGTTGCCGACCAGGATGGCGGGGCCGTCGGTGGGGATGTGCGCAATGCCCTCGATGTCGAGGCGCACCCACGGGAACAGCTGGGGCTGCGCCAGCACCTGCAGCGCCCGCTGGGGCTCGATGCCGGCCACCTTGGGGACGCCGGCCGGCACGTCGAAGTGCTGGCTCGGCCAGCGGCGCAGGGCGGCCACGACCCGCAGGCGAGGGTCGGGGTTCACCGCCACCGCGTGGGCCACGGCCGAGAGCAGCGGCACGTCATAGACGCTGTCGGAGTAGGCCCAGCTCGCAGCCACGTCCACACCGTGCTCGGCGGCCCAGTCGCGCACCGCCGCCAACTTGCCCGGTCCCCACACGAAGTGGCCGTCGACGGTGCCGTCGTACGCACCGTTCAGCTCGCCGTACCGGGTGGCGATCACGTCGTCGAACCCGAGGGCCTCGGCCAAGGGGTGCACCAGGTCGAACGGGGAGGTGGTGGCCATCACGACGGCCCGCCCCTCGGCCTGGTGGTGCTCGATCAGCAGACGGGCGAAGGGCAGGACGTCATCGGCGAGGCGCTCGGCGGCCACCCGGCCCGCCTCCTGCACCACCGAGCGCTTCCAGCCTGATGCCATGCGCGCCGCCTGGCGGGTCAGGATCATCGACGGCAGGGTCTCGCCGATCGTGTCGAACAGCTTGTAGACGAGGTTCTCGCCGGGGATCGCCCGGTCGGGGATCACCCCGGCGCCGCGGAGAGCCTCGGTGATGACCGGGCCGCTCGCCCCTCGCAGGAGGGTGCGATCGAGGTCGAAGAACGCTGCCGCGCGCCGGGGAGCCACCGCCGGAGCGTAGTGACGTCAGCCGGGCGTCGGGACGACGACGCCCGGGGCCCAGGCGGCGCCGGGTCCGGCGGGTCCTGGCAGACTCAGGCCGTGGACCTGCGCCAGCTGGCTGCTCTCGCTGCGGTGGCCGACCACCGATCGTTCTCGGCCGCGGCTCGGGCGCTCCACACCGTGCAGTCGAACGTGTCGAGCCACGTCGCCAACCTCGAGGCCGAGCTCGGCGTGGCCCTGGTCGACCGGGCGACCAGCGACCTCACCGAGCAGGGACGTCTGGTGGTCGACCGGGCCCGGCGGGTGCAGCTCGAGCTCGATGCCGTGGTCTCGGACCTCGCGGCCCACGCCGGCACCGTCACCGGCACGGTCCGCCTCGGGATGATCGGCACCGTCGGCGCCTGGGTCCTCCCCCACCTGATCCCCGCCACCGCCCACAGCCACCCGGGCGTCCACCTGGTCATCGTCGACGCCACCACCACGTCGCTGCTCCCCCAGGTCGTCGCCGGGACGCTCGACGCCGCGGTGGTCAACCTGCCCGTGGTCGTGCCCGACCTGCTGAGCGAGCCTCTCTTCGAGGAGGATCGGGTCGTCCTGGCCCCGCCGGGTCACCCCCTCGCCCGGCGCCGCCAGCGCCGGATCCGCCTGGCCGACCTGGCGCAGCACCCCCTCCTCCTCGAGCCCCCCGGCACCGCGTTCCGCGACGACCTCGACGCCGCCGCATCCCGAGCGGGCGTCGAGCTCATCGCCCTGGCCGAGATCGACGGCCTGCGCGCCCTGGCCGCGCTGGCCCAGGAGGGCTTCGGTGCGGCCGTCCTCCCGGCCACCGCGGCGCCCATGAGCCCGCCGACGGGCTGGCGGCGCATCGAGATCACCGGGCTCGGCCCCCGCACCGTCGGGTTGGTCACGAGCCGACGCAGCCGACTCACGGTGCCGACCCGGGCCGTCCTCGGCGGTGTGCGGGCGGTGCTCGAATCCGAGGGACCGGGCCGCCCCGGCCTGCGTGTGCTCGGTCCCGCGCCGGACGCGGCGGCTCCCGCCGGCGAGTGAACGGCGGGCCACGGCCACGAGGCCGGCGCACCGCCCCGAGCCGACCCCCGGGAAACGCCGCCGCGACGGTCACAGGAGGTCCGACCGCCCCCTAGATTGGCCGTGGCAGACCCGACAGCGAGGACGACCAGCGTGGCCGAGAGCGTGACGATCACCGACAACCGCACGGGCGAGTCGATCGAGGTCCCCATCATCGACGGCGGCATCGACTCGGCGCAGTGGAAGAAGCTCCTCGGCAACACCTGGTTCTATGACCCCGCGTACACCACGACCGCGGCCACCTCCTCGGCCATCACCGAGATCGACGGCGACAACGGCATCCTGCGCTACCGCGGCTACCCGATCGAGGAGCTGGCGGAGAAGTCCTCGTACCTCGAGGTCGCCTACCTGCTGATCTTCGGCGAGCTCCCCACCGAGGAGGAGTTCAAGCCGTGGGTGCACGACATCACGTACCACACGTTCATCCACGAGAACGTGCGCAAGCGCTTCCTCGAGGGTTTCCACCACGACGCCCACCCCATGGGCATGCTCGTATCGGCGATCGCCGCCCTCTCGACCTTCTACCCCGACGCCAAGAACATCGACGATGAGGACAACCGCTACCGCCAGACGGTGCGCCTCATCGCCAAGATGCCCACCCTCGCCGCCGCATGCCACCGCTTCAGCGTCGGCATGCCGTTCGTCTACCCCGACAACTCCCTCGGGTTCACGGCCAACTTCCTGTCGATGATGTGGAAGATCGCCGAGCCCCGCTACGACGCCAACTACGCCCTCGGCCACGCCCTCGACACGCTCTTCATCCTCCACGCGGACCACGAGCTCAACTGCGGCACGGCCACCATGCGCATGATCGGCTCGTCGAACGCGGATCCCTACTCGGCCGCCGCCGGTGCCGCCGCGGCCCTCTACGGACCGCGCCACGGCGGGGCCAACGAGGCGGTCATCAAGATGCTGAACGAGATCGGCAGCATCGAGAACGTGCCCGCCTTCGTCGAGGCGGTGAAGGAGGGCAAGGGCAAGCTCCAAGGCTTCGGCCACCGCGTCTACAAGAACTACGACCCACGGGCCCGCATCATCAAGACCACTGCGGAGGAGGTGTTCGCCGTCACCGGCAAGAACCCGCTGCTCGACATCGCCCTCAAGCTCGAAGAGGTCGCCCTCAGCGACGACTACTTCAAGAGCCGGAAGCTCTACCCGAACGTCGACTTCTACTCGGGTCTCATCTACCAGGCCATGGGTTTTCCGACCGAGATGTTCACCGTGCTGTTCGCCATCCCCCGCATGGCCGGGTGGCTGGCCCACTGGAAGGAGCTGATGGAGCAGGACCAGAAGATCGCCCGGCCCCGTCAGCTCTACACCGGTGCCGGCGAGCGGCCCTACGTCGCGATGGGCGAGCGCTGACCGCTCCCATCGGGTCACCCTGGGCCGCGCCTGCGGGGTGGGTCCGCCCGGTGCCGATCCCCCTGGCCGCTCCCCTCGGCCGTCGCGTCGTGGCGCGGCTGATCGATCTCGTCCTAGGTCTGCTCGTGCTCTACGTGGTGGGCCGCTTCGTCCCCGATGATCGCGTGCTCGGGCGCCTGGCCCTGGGCTTCGGGGCCCTCACTGCGTACGAGGCCCTGTTCGTCCAGCAGCTCCGGGCCACTCCCGGCAAGCTGGCCACGTCGCTGCGGGTCGCCGAGCTCGACCGCGAGCGCATCGACCCTCTCGTGGCGTGGACCCGCGGTGCGGTCACGACCGTCGGCACCTTGGCCGTCGTGGTCACCCCGAGCGCGGTGGGCGTGATGGCCGACTCGGGCGCCGGCTTCCTGCTGGGCGGCATCGTCGTGGGCATCGCCGCCGCCTACGCCCTGTCGGTGGCCACGTTCCCCCTGCGGCGCGGGGCCGCCGACCGCATCGCCGGCACCATCGTGGTGCCCTTCGAGGCGCCTGCGGTCATCACCTCGGCCTCCGTCGCGGCGAGCTCCGAGGCCGAGCGGCCTCGACCGATGACGGCCTGGGGGCCGGTGGCCACCAACGACGCCCGCCGCCGGGCCCGAGCCGCCCGGCTCGACGACTCGCCCGTCCTGGTCGTCGTGCTCGTGGCCGTCATCCTGGCCTGGACGGCTGACGCCACGGCGCTGGCGATCGTCATCTCCTGCGCCTGGGGCGTGGCCGTGGTCATCGACGAGACGTGGCGCATCGCCCGCGACGGCGGCACCACCGGCCACCGGCGCGAGGGCCTCGTCGTCGTCGACGAGGGCACCGGAGAGCCCCCCAGCCGCGGTCGGGCCGCGGCGCGCGCGGTCGTGCTGGTGGTGTTCTGGCTCTTCCCGCCGCTCGTGCCGGTGCTGTGGCTCTGGATGCAGGTCACAACCTCCGGCCGCGGGCCCCACGACCTGGTGGCGGGCACCGTGGTCATCGCCCCGCCGACACTCACCCCGGGAGGACGCTGATGGCCCTCCCCCTCCGCGACGACAGCCCCCGCCGCCAGGTGCCGTGGGTCGTGCTCACCCTCCTCGCCCTCAACCTGGCCGTCTTCCTCTTCCTCCAGCCCGCCAGCCTGCAACAGGGCCGGGCCGACACCGCGACGCTCTCGGCCGAGCAGGATCGAGAGCTGAGCGAGCACTTCTCGGCCTGGGGCGCCGTGCCCTGTGAGGTGCGCGTGCTCGAGTCGCGCAGCGACGGCGCTCGCTGCACGAGCGACGCGGATCGCCCCATCATCGACAACAAGCCGGTGCTGGCGTCGCTGATCACGGCCATGTTCCTGCACGGAAGCCTCGCCCACCTGGCGGTGAACATGCTGTTCCTCTGGGTGTTCGGCGCCGCGGTCGAGGATCGCTTCGGGCCCGGCCCGTTCCTCGGGCTCTACGTCGTCGGCGGCGTGCTCGGCACCCTCGCCTACGTGGCGCTGAACAGCGGCTCGGCCGCGCCCGTCGTGGGCGCGTCGGGCGCTATCTCGGCGGCGATGGGTGCCTACCTGGTGATCGGCGCGCGTCGCCGCATCCTGTCCTTCGTCGCGCCCCTCCCCCTCGTGGTGGTGGCCCTGCCGGCGTGGGCGCTGCTGGCCCCCTACCTCGTCAGCCAGCTGGTCACGCCGGAGGACACCGCGGTGGCCTGGCAGGCCCACGTCGGCGGCATGGTCGCCGGGTTCGTCCTCGCCGCTGGGCTGCGCCTCGTCGTGCCGCCCCCGGGCCGACCCCGCCGCCGGGCCGCGCCGTCGGAGCCGGCCCTCGACCCCGCATCCTGGACGCTCCCCGCCGCCCCGCCCACGGCGTAGCCGACCTCCGACCCCGTCGACGTTGAGCGGTTCTCCACCGTGGTGGCGCACAATCGCTCAAAGCTGGGTGGTGGGAGCGGTCAGACGCCGACGTCGATGAGGATCTTGCCGATGTTGGCGTTGCTCTCCATGTGACGGTGGGCCTCGGCGATGTGGTCGAGGTCGTAGCGGGTGTCGATCACCGGGGCCACCGCGCCGGTGTCGAAGAGGGGCATGATCTCTCGGGAGAAGCGCTGGGTGACGGCGATCTTCTCCTCGACCGGGCGGCCCCGCAGGACGGTGCCGACGAGGCGGGCCCGCTTGGGCATGAGGGCCCCGAGGTCGATCTCGGTCCGGCCTCTGCCCATCACCCCGACCTGCACGATGGTGCCACCGGTGCGCAGGGCCTTGAGGTTGCGGGCGAGGTAGTCGCCCCCGATGACGTCGAGCACCACATCGACCCCGAGCCCGTCGGTGGCCTCCCAGGCGGCCTCGACGAAGTCGTCGACGGTGTAGTCGACGGCCACGTCCGCCCCCAGGGCCCGACACGCTTCGACCTTGGTGGTCGAGGTGGTGGTCACGACCCGGGCACCGAGGGTCCGGCAGAGCTGGAGCGCAGCCGAACCCACCCCCGACGCGCCGGCGTGGACCAGGGCGTGGCGCCCGACGGTGAGGCCGCCCTGGAGGACCAGCGCGTCCCACGCGGTGATCCACACCTCGGGGATGGCCGCGGCGTCGGCCAATCCCACAGCCGCGGGCACGCGCAGCAGCTGGCGCTCGTGCACGACGATGCGCTCGGCGTAGGCGCCGCCGCTGACGATGCCCATCACCTCGTCGCCGACGGACCACTCGCTGACGCGGTCGCCGATGGCCGCGACGGTGCCGGCCAGCTCCATGCCGGGGATCTCGTGGGCCCGGGGCGGCCCCGGCTCGGGGTAGAAGCCCTTCCGCTGGAGCAGGTCGGCTCGGTTCAGGGCTGTGGCCCGCACCGCGACCAGCACTTCCTCCGGGCCCGGCTCGGGGTCGGGGACCTCGGTGACGACGAGGACATCCGGGTCCCCGTGCTCGGTGATGACGACAGCACGCATGACCGCGACCCTACGGTCGCCGGGGTGAGGGGCCTCAGCCGAGGCGGCGGACGGAGGACTCGGTGTCCCACGGGGCCAGGCCGAGGCGGATGTCGGTGATGGCGGCCCGGGCGTCGGAGACGATCACCGGGGCCAGGCGGAGGTCGGCCACCTGGGGCACGGCGTCGGCGAGGGCCGAGAGCCGCAGCAGGAGGTCGACCAGAGCGGCGCGACCCGACGGGGCCAGGGCCGTCAGCTCCTCGGCCATCGGCCCTCGTTCGACCAGTGCCGCGGCGTCGTCGTCGGTGAGGGGCAGGATGCGCTGTTGGGGCCGGCCGCCGAGCGACGGTCCGAGGCCCAGCACGGACCCCATCACCGGGTGCTGGAGCACGTCGATGCGACAGTCGACGCCGTAGGGGGCCATGTGCTGCACCAGGGTGGTGTCCATGGCCGGGCCGTGGTGCGCCGCCATCCGGTCATAGGAGCGTCGCAGGTCGGCTTCGTCGAAGATGTCGACGGCGACGCCTCCCGCCTCGGTGCGACTGGGGCGGTCGACGCCGAGGGCCTTGAGCGCCACCGGCCAGCCCACCGCCTCGGCGGCGGCGACGGCCTCGTCGGCTGAGCGCACCGCCCGCTGGTCGACGGGTTCGATGCCGACGGTGGCCAGCAGCGCAACCGCGTCGGCGAGGTCGACGACGCGGCGCACCCCCGGGACGGGATCGTCGCCCAGCAGCCGGGCCGCGACCTCCTGGGCCGCGTCGTCGTCCACCCCCTGGACGACCGGGATCGTGCCGGTCTGGCGAGCCCTCCACTCGGCGTAGCGGGCGACGCGGCCGAGGGCCTGGGCCGCGGTTTCGGGGAACGTGAACACCGGCACCCTGCCCGCCGGCTGGTCGCCGGGGAGGACCGACCCGAGGAACGAGGCCACCACCGGCTTCGGGCTCTCGTCGGCCACCGCGCTGAGGGCCCGGGCCATGAGCTCGACCCCCCCGTCGAGAGACGGGGCGTGCAGCACGAGGAGGGCGTCGACACCGGGGTCGGCGAGCAGGCCCCGGGCGGCCACGGTCAGCTCCCGCGGCCCGGCGTCGGAGGTGAGCTCCAGCGGGTTGCCCAGCCGGGTCCCGCTGAGCAGCTCGGGCGTCAGGCCGCGCTGGATCGCGGGGTCGGGGGTGGCCAGCTCGAGGCCGGCGGCGACGCACGCGTCGGTGGCCAGCACCGCCGGGCCCCAGAAGTTCGAGAGCACCGCCACCCGGCGCCCGGCGGGCAGGGGCTGGTCGACCAGCACCCGGCTGACGTCGAAGAGCTGCTCCAGGGTATCGACGCGGATGACGCCGGTCTGGGCGAGCAGTGCGTCGGACACCCGCTCGCTGATGCGACCGGCGTGGCTGCCGGCGCGGGTCGGCCCGGCGAAGCCGTCGCCTGCGCCGTCGACGCCCCGGTCGGGGCGGCGGGCCGCCAGCGCGCTGCCCGCCTTCACGGCCACGATGGGCTTGGTCCGCCCCATCCGGCGGGCGATCCGGGCGAAGTTGCGGGGGTTGCCGAAGGACTCGAGGTAGAGCACCACCACATCGGTGGCGTCGTCGGTCTCCCAGTACTGGAGCAGGTCGTTGCCCGAGACGTCGGCCTTGTTGCCGGTGGCCACGAACGACGACACGCCGACGCCGAGCTGGTCGAGGCGGCGGAGCACCGCGGCGCCGATGGTGCCCGACTGCGACGACACCGCGACCCGACCCGGACGGGGGTGGACATCGGCGAAGGTGGCGAGCAGGCGCACGTCGGGTGCCGTGTTGAGGACCCCCATGGAGTTGGGCCCGATGAGGCGGATGCCGAGGCGCCGTGCCTGTTCGACGAGAGCCGCCTCCCGCCGGGCCCCCTCGGTGCCGGTCTCGGCGAACCCGGCGGAGATGACGACGAGGCCCTGCACCCGCTTGCGCCCGCACTGCTCGACGACCTCGGCCACCTGTTCGGCGGGGACGACGACGACGGCGAGGTCGATCTCGTCGGGCACGTCGAGGATCGTGGGGTGGGCCCGGACGCTCGCCACCACGTCGGCCTCGGGGTTCACGGGGTAGATCGCCCCGTCGAACTCCCCCTGCAACAAGCGCCGGAACACCGCCTGGCCCAGGCTGTCGGGCCGTCGGGACGCCCCGATCACCGCCACCGATCGGGGGGCGAGGATGCGCGCCACGGACCGGGCCTCGGCCCGCCGGGCCCGCTCGGCCATCGCCGCCATGGCCTCCTCGGTGGGCTCGATCGGGAACTCGACCTCGATCACACCATCGCTGAAGCGGCTGGTCACCTCGAAGCCGACCTGCTTGAACACCCCCTGCATGCGCCGGTTGGTGGGCAGGACCTGGGCGCTGAAGCCGGTGATGCCCACGTCGCGAGCGGCGGCGGCCAGGTACTCGAGCATCACCGTCGCCATGCCCCGCCCGGCGTGGTCGTCATCGGTGAAGAAGGCGACCTCGGCCACCTGCCGCGACGGGTAGCGGTCGTAGCGGGCCACGCCGACCAGCTCGTCGTTGATCAGGCCCACGAACGCCATGCGGTCGATGCCGTCGACCCGGGTGAGGCGCTCGATGTCGGCCGTGCTCAGGCGGGGCCGGGGGCTGAAGTAGCGGAAGTAGATGCTCTCGGGCGACTGGCGCTCGTGGAAGCGGGCGATGCGATCGCCGTCATCGTGGCGGATGGGTCGGACGTGCATGGTGCCGCCGTCGGAGAGCACCACGTCGCCCTCCCACCGCGCCTCGGTCGGATCGAGGACCTGGATCTCACCGGTGGGCTCAGCGGTGGGTTCGACGGCGGGGGAATCGTCGTCGGCCACGGCCCTGAGGGTACCGATGTCGGGCCCGGAGCGGGAGCGGACCCGCAGGTGCCCAACGGGGGTGGCGTCCCCCGCCGGGCGTCCCCGGCGGGGGACCCGGGCGTCGGTAGCCTCGACCTCCTTGACCGACGTCCTCGCCCTCCTTGCCGGCTTCGGCCTCGGCGCGCTGCTGCTCATGGCGGTCCTGCGCCTCACGCGCGGACCCCGACCGGCCGTGGCCGGACCCCGCACTGCACCGAACGCACCCCACCAGGCCCCGCCGTCCGCCCCGCCCGCAGCCGCGCCACGGGTCGATCACCCGATCAGGGTCAACCACCCCGGCGCCCGCCCGGCGGCGGCGTCGGCGTCGCCGCCGCGCACCGCCGGACCGGTGCAGGCCCGCCTCGACCTCGAGGACGGCTCCGGCGGCTTCGACCTGGGCGACGAGACCGTCACCCTCGGGCGGGGCACCGACCAGCGCCTCCGCATCCCCGACAGCCGGGCCAGCCGTGCTCACGCCGTGATCCGACCCCGGTCGAAGGGCGGATGGGAGCTCAAGGACAACGGTTCGGCCAACGGCACCAAGCTCAACGGCCACACGATCCCCGAGGCGCGCGTGGCGCCGCTCCGCGACGGTGACCGCATCGGCATCGGACCGGTCACCATCATCTACACCGAGAAGCCCGCCGGCCCGGCCCCCGGCACTGGTCCGGCACCCGACGCCGATGCCACGAGGGTCAACTGAATGGCCACTGTCGTCCTGTTCGTCATCGGCATCGTCCACGGCGTCCTTGCCGTGGCGACCTTCGCCGCCCTCCGGGGCAAACCCGTCATGCGCGCCGACGGGCACATCGGGCGCCGCCGCGGACCGTTGCGCCTCACCCTGGGCTTCCTCGGCCTGGCCGTGGTGGTCGCGCTGCTCGCGGTCGAGCTGGGCTGGTTCTACGCCGACTTCCAGTGGGGCAAGGTCGAGCGCATCGACGTCGACGTCGAGGGCGAAAGCGTCCTCGCCGGTGACAGCGGCGGCACCAACTACCTGCTGGTGGGCACCGACAACCGGCCCGGCGTCGAGGGCAACCGCTCGGACACCATGCTGGTGCTCCGCACCGGTGACGGCCCGGCGAAGATCATGTCCATCCCCCGAGACCTCCTGGTGCAGATCCCTGGTCGGGACGGCACCGAGCTGCACCGCATCAACGCCGCCTACAACGACGGCCCGGTGTCGCTGATCCGCACCGTCCAGGAGTCCGTCGGGATCCCCATCGACCGCTACATCGAGATCAACTTCGTGAGCTTCGGCAAGCTCATCGACGCCCTCGGCGGGGTCACGATCGACTTCCCGAACCCGGCGTTCGACACCAAGTCGGGCCTCGACGTCAAGGAGTCAGGCCCGGTGCGGCTGGACGGCGATCAGGCCCTCGCCTACGTGCGCAGCCGCACCTACACCGAGGTCATCGACGGCACCGAGGTCACCGATCCCACCGCGGACCTGGGCCGGGTGCAGCGCCAACAGGTCTTCCTGCGAGCGGTGCTGGCCGAGGCCGGGGCGAGCAAGGACCCCTTCACCCTCGACACGATCGGCCGCAGCCTCATCGGCGGACTTCGGGTCGACGACCACATGGAGCTCACCGACGCCCTGCGCTTCGCCTGGGACATGGGCAGCCTCGATCCCCAGCCGACCACCCTGCCGACCAACAACGTCGGGCCCGCGCTCGAGCTCAAGGAGCCCGACGCTGGCGCCGTCATCGAGGACTTCCGCGCCTAGCGGCGCGTCGCGGCGACGCGTGACGATCAGGCTGACGGGGCCACCTCGCCGGGGTAGCCGGCCGGCCGAGCCGGCGGAAGCGGGTGTCAGGCGTCAGCGGCCGCGAGGAGCGTCGCGACGGGGGTGAGGTCGAAGGGGTGGCCGACCATGACGATCAGGTGGGTGGCGCCGGCCTCGACGAAGTCAGCGGCGTCGGCGACCTCGCTCGGCTGCAGAGCGACGGTGCGCTCGATGCTCCGGGGGTCACGGCCGACCTCGGCGCAGTGCTGGTCGAGGATCGCGTTCTTGCGGGCATAGCCCTCGGGCGGGCCGAAGGCGTTCCAGCCGTCCGCGAACCGGGCGACGAGCCGCAGGGTGACCTTCTCCCCCGACCCGCCGACGAGGATCGGCAGTGGCCCGACGGGGGGAGGGTTCAGGGCGGCGAGGCGCTCGGCGATGATCGGAAGATCACACCCGAGGGCCTCGAGGCGCTCGCCGGCGGTGCCGAACGCGAAGCCGTACTCGGTGTGGTCGCGCTCGAACCAGCCCGACCCGATGCCCAGGGTGAAGCGGCCGTGGCTGATGTGGTCGATGGTGCGGGCCATGTCGGCGAGGAGGTTCGGGTTGCGGTACGAGTTGCACGTGACGAGGGCGCCGAGCCGGGCCCGCTCGGTGTCCACGGCCAGCGCCGCGAGCACCGTGTAGGCCTCGAAGTGAGCTGCGTCGGGGTCGCCGTAGAGCGGGAAGAAGTGATCCCACACCCAGATCGAGTCGACGCCCAGGCCGTCGGCGGCCCGCGCCGCAGTGCGCAGCTCGTCGATGGTGGTGGCCTGGAGGTGGAGCTGGACGCCCACTCGGAACCGGCGCATGGTGACCTCCGTCGAGCTCGCGGATCTCCCCGGTTCAACCTAGCGGCGGCCCCGATGGCCCGTCCTCACCTGACCTGGGACGCTCGCACGCTCGGGCCTGGTGAGCACCTTACCCCGCAGATGCAGGGTAAGATGGCGATATGACCTCGCTCACGCCGGGACAGGTGGCGGACCTGACCGGGGTCAGCGTCGACACCGTGCGGCGCTGGAGCGACGACGGGCGTCTGGCCACGAGCCGCGACGCTCGGGGTCGACGCTCGATCGACGGCGCCGACCTGGCCCGCTTCCTGGTCGACCAGGCGGGCACCGGCGGACCGCCGACGGGTCTCTCGGCCCGGAACCGCTTCCGCGGCATCGTCACCCGAGTGACCCGCGACGGCGTGGCCGCCACCGTCGAGATCCAGGCCGGGCCTCACCGCATCGTCTCGCTCATCACCAGCGAGGCCGTCGACGAGCTCGGGCTGGCTCCCGGCATCATCGCCGACGCCGCGGTGAAGGCCACCGACGTGATGGTCGACGTCGCTCCCCTGTGAGCCGCCCAGACCAAGGCACGTCCCGATGAGCCTTCACCGCTTCCCCACCCGCGCCGTTGCCGCCATCGTTGCCACCGCCCTGCTCGCCCTCGCCGCCGGGTGCGGGTCTGACGAGACATCGACCACGACCGTGACCGACGGTCGAGCAGACGAGTCCGGAGCGCGGAGGGTCGAGGGCATCGTCACCGTGTTCGCGGCGGCGTCGCTGACCGACGTGTTCACCGAGCTCGGCGAGCAGTTCGAGGAGGCCAACCCCGGTGCCACCGTCGAGTTCAGCTTCGGGCCCAGCTCCGGGCTCGTCACCCAGGTCCTCGAGGGGGCACCGGCTGACGTCGTCGCCACCGCGGCGGTCTCCAACATGGAGGACCTGGTCGACGGCGAGGTCCTCGATGGTGACCCGGTGGACTTCGCCACCAACCTCCTCGAGATCGCCGTCCCCGCCGGCAACTTCGGCGGGGTGACCGGCCTTGACGACCTGTCCGACGACGGGCTGCTCGTCGCCCTCTGCGCCGAGGAGGTCCCGTGCGGTCGCTTCGCCCGGGAGGCGCTGGCGGGCTCCGGGGTGGAGCCGGCGATCGACAGCAATGAGGAGGACGTGCGGGCCCTGCTCACCAAGCTCGAGGCTGGTGAGGTCGACGTCGGGATCGTGTACCGCACCGACGTGACCGCCGCCGGCGACGCCGTCGAGGGCATTGCGATCCCCGACGAACAGAACGTGACCGCGACCTACCCGATCGCCGTGGCCGACGAGGCGACCAACGCCGAGGGCGGGCGCGCCTTCATCGACTTCGTGCTCTCCGACGACGGCCTCTCGGCCCTGACCGGTGCCGGGTTCGGGCCCCCGTGAGCGAGCGCCGCGAGCGAACCAGAGAACACGGGCTCTCTGACGGCGGAGCCTGCGGAGCCGGCAGCGCTCATCGGCTCCCCTCGTCCGGAACCCAACCCGACGTGACCCACGATGGGGTGGCGCACCGATGAGCGAGCGCCGCGAGCGGACCAGACAGCACGGGCCCGAGCCGGCGGCGGGACGGGTTCCCCTCGCCCTGGTGCCGGCAGCCGTGTTGGCGGTCGCGTTCCTGGTCCTCCCGCTGTTCGGCCTGCTGCAGCGGGCGCCGTGGACCGACCTCGGGCCGGTGCTGCGTGCGCCGGCGGTGAGCGACGCCCTGCGCCTCTCGCTGTTCACCGCGCTGGCCAGCACTGCGCTCTGCGTGGTGCTCGGCCTGCCCCTGGCGTGGGTGCTGGCCCGGGCGCCGTTCCCCGGGCGACGGGTGGTGCGGGCCCTCGTCACCCTCCCGATGGTGCTGCCCCCCGTCGTCGGCGGCGCGGCCCTGCTCTTCGCCCTGGGCCGCCGCAGCCCCGTCGGCGGCTGGCTCGACGACGCGTTCGGCCTCACGCTGCCGTTCTCGACCACCGGGGTCGTCATCGCTCAGACCTTCGTGGCCTTGCCCTTCCTCGTGATCACCGTGGAGGGCGGCCTGCGGGCCGGCGACCGTGGCCTGGAGGAGGCGGCGGCCTCCCTCGGTGCCGGGCGCTGGACGGTGCTGCGGCGGGTGACGGTGCCCCAGGTGGCGCCATCGCTGCTGGCCGGGGCGGTGTTGGCCTGGGCCCGGGCCCTCGGCGAGTTCGGCGCCACCATCACCTTCGCCGGCAGCCTCCAGGGCCGCACCCAGACCATGCCCCTCGCCGTCTACCAGGCGCTCCAACGCGACCAGGGCGCCGCCATCGTCCTCAGCCTGGTGCTGGTCGTGGTGTCGCTCGGCGTGCTCGTCGCCTTGCGCGACCGCTGGGCCCCGGCCGGGTGAGGCCGCTGCGGGCCGAGGCCGTCGTGCGGGCCGGCACCTTCACCCTCGACGTCTCCCTCTCGGTGGCGCCGGGCGAGGTCGTGGGCCTGCTCGGGCCCAACGGTGCCGGCAAGTCGACCCTGCTGCGGGCCGTCGCCGGGCTCACCGCAGTCGACAACGGCCGCATCGCGCTGGGCGACGAGGCCCTCGACGACCCCGCGGCGGGCACCCGGGTCGCGCCCGAGCGGCGTCCGGTGGGCATGGTGTTCCAGGACCTGCGGCTGTTCCCCCACCTCTCGGCGCGCGACAACGTGGCCTTCGGAGCCCGGTCGAGGGGGATGCGCCGGGCCGAGGCCGACGCCCGGGCCGATGCGTGGCTGAACCGGGTCGGCCTGTCCGCGCAGTCGGGTTCGAAGCCACCTCAGCTCTCGGGGGGCCAGGCTCAACGGGTGGCGCTGGCCCGGGCGCTGGCGACCGACCCCGAGGTGCTGCTGCTCGACGAGCCCCTCTCGGCCCTCGACGCCACCACCCGGGCCGAGGTGCGTCGCGACCTGCGCACCCACCTGGCCGCCTTCGTCGGGCCGGTGCTGATCGTCACCCACGACGCCGTGGACGCCCTGACCCTCGCCCACCGGTTGGTGGTGCTCGACGGTGGACGCGTGATCCAGGAGGGGACGCCGGCCGAGATCGCCCGGCGCCCACGCTCGCGCTGGGTGGCCGATCTGGTGGGGCTGACGCTGCTGGCCGGCCGGGTCGAGGTCGGCGGGAGCGTCCGGCTCGACGACGGTGGCGCCGTCGTGGCCACCGCCCTCGGTCCGATCGGGCCCGAGGTGCCGGCCGCCGGCGACGACGTCTACGTGGCCATCCGACCGAGATCGGTCGCCCTGCACCGGCGCCGCCCCGAGGGCAGCCCCCGCAACGTGTGGCCGGCCACCGTCGAGGGGGTCGAGGCCGCGGCCGACCGGGTCCGGGTCGCGACGGTGGGCGCGGTGCCCGTCACCGCCGAGATCACCCCCGGCGCCCTGGCCGATCTGGCCCTCGCCCCCGGCGACGCGGTGTGGGTGGCGGTCAAGGCCACCGAGGTCGACGTCTACCAGCGCTGAACGCCCCGTCAGAGCCAGCCGACCCGGCGGAAGTAGGTGATGAGAAAGGCCGACACGGCGAGCATCAGGCCCAGCGCCAGCGGGTAGCCGACCCGCCAGTCGAGCTCGGGCATCCGGGTGAAGTTCATGCCCCACACCCCGGCCAGCAACGTCGGCGCCGCGATCACCGCGGCCCAGGCCGAGATCCGGCGCATGTCCTCGTTCTGCTGCACGCCCTGCTGGGCCAGGTTGGCGTTGAGGGCGTCGGTCAACAGCTCGCGAGCAACCTCCACCCGCCCCATCACGCGGTGGGCGTGGTCGGCGACGTCGCGGAAGTAGTCGCTCAGCTCGCGGGGCACGACGTGGGCGTCGGGCTCACACAGGTCGTCGAGCACGTCGCCCACGGGCACCACGTTGCGCCGCAGCTCCAGCACCTGGCGCTTCAGGTGGTACACGCGAGGGCCCTGGTTGGTCCGGTCGGTGCTGAACACCGCCTCCTCGGCCTCGTCGATGTCGGTCTCGAGCTCGGAGACCACCGGGGCGTAGTCATCGACCACGGCATCGGCGATGCCGTAGAGCACCGCCATGGGACCGTGGCGCAACAGGTCGGGGTTGCCCTCGAGCCGGTGGCGCACGCGGCCCAGGCTCGTCGCCGTGCCGTGGCGCACGGTGACAACGAAGCCGTCACCCAGGACGACCTGGAGCTCGCCGATCTCGACCGCGTCGGGCTGGTGGTAGGCCGCGGTCTTGAACACGAAGAGGGTGGCCTCCTCATAGGTGTCCCACTTGGCCCGCTGGTGAGCCTTCTGCACGTCCTCGCGAAGCAGCTCGTGCAGCCCGCACTCGCCGCTGACCTCGTCGATCTCAGCCTCCGTCGGGTCGTGGAGCCCGATCCACGTGAAGGACGTGTCCCCGCAGCCCTCGGTGGCGCCGGCGATCGTGGCCGGACGATCGACCCGGGCCCCGTCGCGGTACACCGCGCAGTCGACCATCATCGGTGCAGTCTGCCCCGGCCACCGGGTGCAGGGCCCGGATCCCCTGCGGGCGCGTCGTCGCCGTGACCACCTGACCGGCAAGACAGGCGCAGCGGCGGGGGCGCCGGTACGGTCGCGATCGACCCCCAGCCGTGCCCCGCAGGAGCTCCGCCCATGACCGACGACCCCACCCTGCTCGTGAAGGAGCGCCTGACCCGGCTGCTCGACGAGGGCGACGCCTCGGACCCGATCGCGTTCCGAGGCCTGCAGTACGACCTCGGCCTGGCCTGGGTGCACTTCCCCGAGGGATGGGGTGGGCTCGGCCTGGCCCCGAACCACCAGGGCGTCGTCGATGCCGGACTGCGCGACACCGGCGCCCCCGGGCACCGCACCGAGCACTTCTTCGGCCTCACCATGGCCGGGCCCACCGTCGTCACCCACGGCTCCGACGAGCTGCGCCGGCGCCTGCTGCGACCGATGTTCACCGGTGAGGATGCCTGGTGCCAGCTCTTCAGCGAGCCCGGCGCCGGGTCCGACCTCGCCGGCCTGTCGTGCCGGGCCGTCCGCGACGGCGACGAGTGGGTCATGACCGGCCAGAAGGTGTGGAACACCCTCGCCCACATCGCCAGCCGCGGCATGCTCGTCGCCCGTACCGACGCCGACGCTCCGAAGCACAAGGGCCTCACCTACTTCGCCCTCGACATGCACGCCCCGGGCGTCGAGGTGCGACCGCTGCGCCAGATCACCGGCGAGGCCGAGTTCAACGAGGTATACCTGACCGAGGTGCGGGTGCCCGACGCCGATCGCATCGGCGACGTGGGCGAGGGCTGGCGGGTGTCGATGACCACGCTCTCCAACGAGCGCACCACCATCGGCGGCGGCGTGGGCCCTCCCGGGCGGGGTACCGGCGCCATCGCCGAGGCGGTGCGGATCTGGGACGAGGAAGTCGTCACCCAGACCCCGGCGGCCAAGGACCGTCTGGTTCAGCTGTGGATCCAGGCCGAGGCGCTGCGCCTCACCAACATCCGGGCCGCCCAGAACCGCAAGATCGGCAATCCCGGCCCCGAGGGATCGATCGCCAAGCTGATGTTCGCCCAGGTCAACATGGACATCTACGAGCTCTGCGTCGACCTGCTCGGCCCTGGCGCCCTCGTGGACTACGACTACTCGATGCGCCGGGCCGACCAGCTCGGTCTCACCGGGCCCCCTGGGTCGTCGCGCAAGATGTTCCTGCGGGCCCGGGCGAACTCCATCGAGGGCGGCACGTCGGAGATCCAGCGCAACATCATCGGCGAGCGCGTCCTCGGCCTGCCCGGCGAGCCCCGCACCGACAAGGCCGTCCCCTGGAAAGACGTCCCCCGCAGCTGAGGACCGACGCTCACGGCGAGGGATCGATGGGTTCGTTGCAAGGATCCCGCCACCGCAGACCGGTGGCGTAGCGCTCGTGGCCCGGAGACTCTGGCCGGTGGGCATAGACGAGGACGTTGACATCAACGCAGAGCATCGAGCGATTCCCCGGCGTCCATCCGGTCCCGCAGAGCGGCGTTGTCCCCGAGATCGACGCCGGGCAGAACTCCGCTCCCGCCGTAGACGGGGAGGGGTTCGATCGCAGCCGCCTCTGCGGCCTCGCCGGGGCGGGCGCGCAGGGCATCCTCGATGATCTGGCCGACCGTCCGCCCGTCTCGCGCCGCCTGCACCTTGACCTCCCGGTAGAGGTCGTCGTCCAGCGTGATCGTCGTGCGCACGACCACGCACCTTATCATCCGAAGAGATCGTCTTGATGCGATTCCCGCTCGTGTCGCCGGCGCGGGCAAGGTAGGTCGAGGACCAGCCCGGCGACGGTCGAGTGCGGGGACGACGGCGGTGGGTTCACGACGTACACACCCTCCCAGACCTCGTCGAAACGATCGACCCCGTTGCGGCGCCGCTCATCGATGAGGGCGTCGACGGCCGGTGCGGCGGAGCGGAAGAGCACCGACGACATGGGCTTGAGCGTATCCCGTACCGGGAGAGCGCCGGCCTCTACGTGTCAGGGTGTGATGCCGTTCAACTAAGAGGAGCAGCGGATGGATTCGATCATCCCGGAGGACATGCAGTGGCACTACGACGAGTGGCATCTCTCACCCCTGGTCGTCCACGACGGCCTGGGGTTCATCTCGGGAGTGACAGCAACGCGGCCCGACGGTTCGTGCGCGGAGGACGTGACCACAGAGATCACTGAGGCCTTCGACAAGCTGGGCCACGTCCTCGAGGCGGGAGGAATGAGCTACGGCGACATCATCGAGATGACGACGTTCCACATCGGGATGCGAAGTCACCTCGACGTGTTTCGCACGGTCAAGGACCGGTACCTGGTCGAGCCGTGGCCCGCCTGGTCAGCGATCGGAACGACCGAACTCGCCACGCCCGGACCGCGCGTCGAGCTACGGGTGATCTGCCAGCGTCCGTCGCAGTAGCAGAACTCGATCATGAGGCGTCTCGGAGTGGGCCGTAAGGGATTCGAACCCCCGACCCCCTGCGCGTCATGCAGGCAGAGGCCATGACGGTGCGTGGCTTCGCGTCCCATCCTGTGCCTCTGAGCAGGACTTTCGCGAGATCGCTCTCCAGTCCCGTACCCCCGCGTGACGTCGCTTCCTCTGCAGTCCGTGAGCACTTTGTGAGCACTTCGTGAGCATCGTTGCGCCCCGCCCGGGGGCTTCGGGGGGCGACCGTCGCACGCCGGTGCCATCGACCGCCTTCAGCGGTCCTCGTGCACGATGAGCCGATTGTGCGCCAGCTCCACGAAGCGCACCTCATCGAGCGCGCCGACGATGTCAGCGAGGTGCAGATCGAAGAGGCGGACGAGGTGGTGGTTGTCGGTGTTCCCGGTCGCAACGATCAGAAGGCGTCGAGGACGCCCCCGGAGGAGGTGGCCGTCGCGGAAGTCGCGATCCTTGGTGATGACGACCCGGTCCTCGCCATCAGCCCGGCGGGCGATCTCCTCATCGGTCGTCCGGTTGCCGGCCGGGAGATCCGAGCTGTGCACGGCGTCGTGTCCGGCATCGGTGAGGTGACGGGCGAGACGGGCGGGAAGCTGGGCGTCGACCAAGAACCTCACGCTGCGCCGAGGGGCACAACCCGGCGCATCCCCGAGGCAAGAGCACCGAACTCGAGGGCGGCGAGCAGGTCGGCGCGTTCCAGGTCAGGGTGGTCCTCGATGACTTCATCGATCGTCATGCCCGAAGCCAGCAGCTCGAGCAGGTTCTCCACCGGGTACCGAAGCCCACGGACCGTCGGCTGCCCGTGGCAGACCGACGGGTCAGAGGTGATCCGGTCCAGGTTCGACATCCCGGGGAACCCTACCCAGCAGGGCCATCCGTTCGCCGTCCGTTGCCCGGCGAGCAGTGGTGTCCGACCCCCGGCCGTCCGGCCGTCCGGCCGTCCGGCCGTCCGGCTCAGGCGAGATCGCCGACGACCGCTTCCGAATCCAGGACTCCTGACCTGTCCGGATAGTTGTTGGAAGGTTCAGCGGTCCTTGACGGCGTAGACGAGGGTGAGGTTGGTGCCGGGGTAGGTGGTGTGGGTGGCGGTGAGGTCGGCGCAGAGCCCGGTGAGAGCGCGGGTGCGGCGGGGGGCGGAGAGCGGGTTGATGGTGACGTGAAGCTTGTCGCCGACGATCTGGAGGTCGGCGGGGCTGGCGAAGATCTCGCGGAGGAGGCTGCGGGCTTCGTCGTCGGCACGGGGGTAGTGGGGGGCGAGAAGCCGGGCGAGCGCGGTCTCGGCGTTGTAGGTGGCCATGCGGATGGCGTCGTGGATGCGTTTGCGTTCGGGGTCGAGCCGGGCGGCGTCGGGGTGGCTATCAGCGAGGGGTGCGCGGGCGGGGATGGCCCGGGCGACCGCCGCGAGGCGGTCGATCTCGGTGCGGGCGTCGGTGAACGCGTCGGCGATCTCTTTGGCGCCGGCGGTGCTGCGCCCGCCGGCGAGCGTGGCCCGTCCTTCTTGAGCTTCGGCGGCCGTGAGCTGGGCACGGGCTTCTCGTAGTCGGCGGTCGGCGGTCTTGCGGGCCGGGTTGGGGACGAGCCGGGCCGGGTCGTCGCGGGTGGTGGTGTAGGCGTCGAGGCCGTCGAGGGCGTAGTGGGCGCGCATGTAGCGGAAGAAGTTCTCCTGACGCCAGCGGCTGAACATGGCGTAGGCGAGCGGTGCGGGGTCGGTGTCGGTGCGGGTGGTGAGTACTTGGGTCTGATGGCCGCTGGTGGGGTCGAGGCGGGTGATCTGGCGGCAGGCGAAGCGCCGGGCGCGGCCCTTGTCGTTGTAGGCAATGCGCACGGCCCGGTCGGCCAACCAGTAGTCCTGGTGCCGTCCGCGGTCATCGAAGTAGCGGTGCAGGGTGAACGCCGAGCGCGCTTCGGGCCGAAACGGTGCCTTGCGGTAGGTGAGGATCTCGAAGCCGGCCGCGGTCATTTCGGCGAAGAGCTTGGGGCTCCACCCGCCCCGGTCGAACGCGATGGTGGGCCGGCGGTCCGCTCCCACCAGGGCACGGACCTCGGTGGCGACGCGGCGCAGCTCACCGACAAGCGACGCCCCTGGCGGCGCGTTCCACACCAGCAGCCCGTCGCCGTTGACATCGGCCACCCAGGTGTCGATCTCGGCGGGCATCGACAGGCGGATGCGCGCCACGTGCGCTTTGGGGACATCGGCGGCGCCGTGGTAGGCGCGGACGTGGCCGTCCACGTAGAGCACACCCATGGCCTCGTCGTGGGTGTCGGCGTGGCGGCGGGCCAGGCCGGCGAGGAGCCGGTCGGCTCTGTGCTCGCGGGCGAGGCGGCCGAGGCGCCGGCGGATCGTCTTGACCTCCGGCGCCCGGTCCAAGCCGAGCAGCCGGCCCACATCGATGGGGTCGAGGCGGGTGAGGCCCTCGGCGCGGGGCTCGCCCAACAAGGCGGTGAACACCATGGTCAGCACCAGCGAGCGCAGCCCGTAGAACGCGGCCCGGGCCCGACCGTAGGTGGCCTCGGCCACCTCGACCAGACCGGTGGCAACCAGGGCAGGCAGGATCACCAACGACCCGGCCAAGGGAAGCGAACCGCCCTCGCAGATCACCGGTGCCGCCTCGGCCAGCTCGCCCCGGCGGGCCGCTTCGCGCTCTTCGGTGCGGGCCTCGGGCCGGGCCAGGGGCTCCAGCTCTGCGGGCTCGGCGCTCGGCCCAGCCGCTGTGTCGGTCACGGGCCGAGGCCCCAGCGCCCGCAGCACACTGTCGGGAGACACACCAACACGTGCGGCGATGCCCCGCATCGACAGGCCCTCCGCCCGGGCCGAGCGGATCTCGGTCACCTTGGCATCGGTCAGCTTCGAGGCCCGCTTCGGGCCCTTGGCCCGCGGGACCAGACCCGCCACCCCCTCGGCCTGCCACGCCTGACGCCAGCGCCACAACGTCACCGAACCCACCCCGAAGCCCGCCGCCACCTCTGCGTGCCCCGCCGAGCGGGTCTCGACCAGTTGCACCGCGGCCAGCCGGCGGCCCACCACATCGGCGGTGTCCCAACACGACACGACCATCCCCCACACGAACACCACGCAACGGTCCGACTCCTCGCACAACGACACACCCGGCGCCACCGCCACCGCCTCAGCCGGCGTCATGTCCAACGGCGGGCCCTTCCGCAGTGTCCCCACGGCCGACATCTCAGCACCCCATCCACGATGTGTTCACCATTCCATCTATTATCGGACATCGCAGACCGCGAGAGGTGGATGGTCCCTTCCCCACCAGGGACTTCAGCGCCCTATGTCAGGAGTCCTGGAGTCTCGGGGTGGACCAGCTCATCGAGCGCCTCGAGCAGACCGGGCTGCTTGTCGATAGCCGCCTTGTCACCACCGCCGGGAGCCCGTTGCCGATCAGAGGGTTCGACACCGGCTTCGACCTCGCCATGAGCCTTGATCACCGTGTTCCGGCTCATCCCCGACGCGCTCGCCACCGCGGTCTTCCCGCCCCGACCCAGCATCTCTGACGCCGCCCCAGCTACCACCCGACGCTGCACCTCATTCATATGCGGCAGGACCACCCCAAAGAACCGCGCGAGCCCCGCAGGGGTGACCTCCATCCCGCCACAATACTACGCCGCGGACTATCTTGGCGTGGACCCTTACCCCGCCTGTGGATAACTCCGACCCGGTGGAGAGCTGGCCCCGTCGGGGGGGAGGACCCCCCGAACCCCCACCCGATCTTTGTCACAACGGAAGAACCCAAGGGCGCTCGGAACCAACCCCAGGACCCTTGCGAAGCTCGCTCAGGAAGCCCAAGAGCGCACCGAACGCATCGAGGGGGTCCGACGCCGGGGATACCGAATCGCCCGGCTCACCGAGACGCCGATGTACGAGACCGTCGAGGCGTACCGAGACTCTCTTGTCGACGAAGCTCGCCGAAACATGCGCGAACTCGATCCCGAGCTACTTGAAGCCGAACTCGACGGCTACGCCTCCGGCCTCGCTAGCCGCCGGGCGATGATTCGCCCATGAGTAACCCGAACCCCACCAGCTGCCTCGCGCCCTCCGGCCGCGTGCGGCGCGTGCCCTACCGCACGAACTTCGGCGAAGTCCACCGAGGCCCACTGCCTCGTAGTGGTCGCGGGGACCGCGTCGTACTACGACATCGTGGCGGACGGCGACCGGAACGCCGCGGCCTGGTATTATCCCGAGCCCACGGAATCGGCCGCGGCCATCGCCGGCCACGTCGCCTTCTGGCGCGGTGTGACCGTGGAAGCGGTACGGGACCTCGCAAACCCGAGGAGGCAACATGGAGCACGGAGATGAAGGCAAGGCTGGCGGAACCATGTACCGGCTGAGCGGCCGGCCGGGCCGAACGTTCGATCCCGCGCAGAGCGCGCTGCTGGTGATCGACCCGGTCAACGACTTCCTGTCGGAAGGCGGCGCCGGGTGGGAGCTGACGAAGGGCACGGTAGAGAAGCACGACGTCGTCGGGCACCTCCGTCAGCTCATCGACGGCGTGCGGGCACGGGGGATCCCGGTGCTCTACGGGCCGATGGCCTACACGTCGGAGGACTACGCCGATCAGGAGCTTCATCGGCGCACGGGCATCAACCGGATCATGTTCGAGCTCGAGATGTTCCTCGCCGGGAGCTGGGGCGCTGACTTCCACCCGGAGCTCCAGCCCGGGCCCGATGAGGTGGTGCTGCACCCGCACAAGGGCACCGACGTCTTCGAGACCGACCTGCGTGAGCACCTGGAGCGCCTCGGCGTCACCCAGCTGATCATCGCCGGGATGACCGCCAACCTCTGCGTGGAGTCGACCGGCCGCCATGCCGCCGAGCACGGCTACGACGTCACATTCGTGCGCGATGCGATCGGCGCCGAGAACCTGCCGGCCTACGAAGCATCCATCCGGGTGAACTTCCCGCTGATCGGCAACGCCGTGCTCGACACCGAGGACGTGCTCACGGCGATCGGTCTGGAGCGACTTCCGGGGGTCGGCGACGACGTCTACGCCTCCGACCAGATGAAGATCGGGAGCATCGAGGAGGTCGCTGACGGCGCGGGAGGAGCCGGGTACATCCTCGTCGGGCGTGGCATCTTCAACCGCGCGACCTACATCCCGCTGGACGCGGTGGTGAAGGTGGCGGAGGGCAAGGCGTTCATCAACCTCCCGAAGCTCGTCATCGGCAAGATGCCGTGGGACGAGCCGCCGACGACGGAAGCGCAGCGTGCCAAGGAGGGTCCGGCGTCGGCGGCGGTGGAGCAGCTCTACGGCTCCTTCGGCCCCACCAGCGGCTGAGGCCCTGGAGGACGGGAAAGGCGACGGAGAGGGGTCATGGGGCTGACGGTAGGCGGTGACCCGTTCGGTCCGTCGCGGACGGGCCGCTTCGACTTCCCGGCTCCTGCGGAGGTCGTCTACACCGGCCCCTCGGGGGCCGAGTTCGAGGCGTCGTCGCCGGGCGAGTGATGATCGACACCGAGGAAGCGCATCTCGTCTGGAGGACAGGATCGCTGCCGACCTACGCCTTCCCGGGGGCCGACGTCGCGCTCGACTCGGAGGACGAGCGTGCACTCGCTGGGTTCGTACGGGTCCCGTGGGACCGGGTGGATGCCTGGTACGAGGAGGAGGAGCGTGTCTTCGTCCACCCGCGTGACCCGTTCCACCGGGTCGACACCTTCCTCACGTCGCGGCGGGTCCGGGTGGAGGGGCTCGACGGCGCGCGCGTCGCGCGAGCCGAGGCCAACTTGGTGAACACGTCCTGGTACCCGGTGGCCGTCCCCCAGGAGTCGACGGTAGGTGAGGTCGCCGGTCGCGTGGAACAACGTGATCATCTACGCAACCTCGTCGGGCACGACGAGGGTATGCACCTCACACGGCACCTCGAACGCGTAGCCCCCATCGACCGCGGTCCAGTCATGCTCGAGGTAGTGCCAGCGACCGCTCAGGACCAGGGCGTGAACGGGCCCGGCGTGACGATGACGGGAGAGGACGCCCGATCGGCGCACGCGTGCCGAACGGTCGTGCGTCGCCATCGCCATCGCCAGCGACGCCCCCTGGACTCAACGGTTTCCTCTGACTCCCTGCTCTGCCAGTTATCGGGAGTATCCACCATCACGCCGCCGGCTCTCTTTATGCTCACGCTCTGTGACAGAAGCGCAGGTCGATGTCCCGGTGGTTGGTGCCACCCGAGGCGTTCTCGTGGCTCCTGCGCCCCCTGAGGGCGACCTTGCGGCCGCTTCGGAGCTCATGTCCTCGATGGCCGAAAACACGGTCCGGGCGTACGCGAGGGACTGGCGGGCCTGGCTCGCCTACGCCACCACCCACGGGCTCCCGGAGATGCCGGCCGAGCCGGCGCACGTGTGCGCGTTCCTCGCCGCCCACGGCCGCGACCGCAAAGCCACCACGACCCAGCGCGCCGCCATGGCGATCGGCAAAGCCCACCGCCTCGCCGGACTCCCGAACCCGATCGACCACGAACACGTGCGCCGCACCCTCGCCGGGCTCCGCCGCACGAAAGGCGTAGCGCCGCGCAACGCAACACCGCTCGTCACCGACGACGTCGAGCGACTCATCGCTGCCTGCCCGGACGATCTGCGCGGCGCTCGGGATCGCGCGCTGCTGCTCGTCGGCTACGTCGGAGCGTTCCGTCGCGGCGAACTCGCCGCGCTCGACGTGGAGGACCTCGAGTCACGCCCCGAAGGTCTCGTCGTGCGCATCCGCCGCTCCAAGGTCGACCAAGAAGGCCGCGGCCGGCTCAAGACCTTGCCCTATGCGGATGAGCGCCCGCACCTGTGCCCCGTGCGGGCCGTGCGCGCCTGGCAGCTCGCCGCCGACCTACGCACCGGGTCGCTCTGGCGCCCTGTCAGCCGAGCGGGAGCACTCGCCGAGCGTCGGCTCACAGTGGATGCGATCGCCGACACGATCAAGCGTCACGCGACGGCCGCCGGACTCGACGTCGAACGGATCTCTCCGCACTCGCTACGCGCTGGACACGTCACCGAAGCCAAGCGCAACGACGCGCCCGACCTCGCCGTGATGAGCCAGACCCATCACGCACGAGCCGAGTCGATCATCGGCTACGTGCGCGAAGGCGACCCGTTCCGCCACACGTCAGCGAAGTATCTCGGTCTCTAGAACGGTTCTTCGTAACACTCGCCATCCCTCGTCGTCTCGGTGAGACTCAACGCCCCCCGCGCGCGCGACGCGCGCGCCGTCAGCGCACCCCAAACGGCCCCGCCGTCGCCTGTTCCACTCCGACAGCCCTCCCGACACCACCAGATGAGGTTTGCTCCAACCCAGCACCCATCGTTGTAAGTTGCTCAACGTCAGACCTACATGATTGGTGGATCGTGGCCGCCGAGGTACTACGCAGCGACGTACAGTCACGCCAATGGCGTCAGCAGTTGGGTCCGTGCCTGACCCAGAGCGGGGTGAGCGTACTGCTGGGGATCTCGCCGCAGGCCGTAGCGAAGCGGGCTGCGTCCGGGAGCCTGTTGCGGCTCACCAACGCCGATGGCCGCCCCGCCTATCCGGTCGGGCAGTTCCAGGGCAACCGGGTCCTCGACGGGCTCCCCAAGGTCCTCGAAGTGCTCTCGGCCGTCGATGACGAGCTCACCATCGCATCGTGGTTGACGGTCCCAAAGCCGGGCCTCGACGGTCGTAGCCCCCTCGCATCTCTTCACGACGGCGACGTCGACCAGGTGATCGAAGCTGCCGACGACTACGCAGCCCGTTCGGCGTGACCCCTCGGGCTGCCTCCACCGCCTCCGAGCTAGCACCCCTCGGTCGCCCAGCGGCCCCGCACCCCTTCGCCACCGTCCTCGGGAGGCCGTTCCGTCGCATCGGGACCGGAGGGTTGTTCCGGGAGACTTGCGGATGGGTCTTACAGTCGGACCATAGGAGGATCTCCAGTTGGAGCCAAGCGGCCGCCTCGAG
>NZ_DATLXO010000059.1:0-23903 GCF_035575815.1 Iamia sp. | reverse complement strand
CGGCTGGGGCGCATAGCCGCCACCGGGAGGAGGGGTGTAACCGCCGCCGGGCGGCGGGGTGTAGCCACCGGGACCCTGGGGCGGGAAGGCCTGGGTGGGTTGGGAGCCCGGGTCCTGAGGTGAACCGGGGGGCGGCGGCGGGTAGGTCATGGTGGTCCTCGGATGCTCGGCGGGTGCGACGGCGAGGAACCGAGAACGGCCCCCCATCGAGAGCATGCACCATCGGGGCCTTCGGTTGCCCGCTCCGGGGTGGGGCACCACCACCCGGGGTGGCCCACCCGATGGGAGGCGCCACGCCCGGTCAACCCGCGCCAGGGTCGACGCCCATCACCGTCGGCAGGGGCTGGGCGTGGACGATGGTCAAGAGCCTGGTGGCCCGGGTCAGCGCCACGTAGAGCGACCGCATGCCCTGGGGCTCCTCGTCGACGATGGCGGCCGGCTCGATCACCACGGTGGCATCGAGCTCGAGGCCCTTGACCATGCCCACCGGCACCAGCGTGACCTGGTGCGACAAGCCCTGCTGGAACGCCACGCCGTGCGGAACGCCGGCCGCGTTCAGCGCGTCGCTGACCGCATCGACCTGCGAGGCCGCGCAGATCACGGCGACGTTGCCGGACCCGACCTGCACGAGCTCGTCACGGGTCGTGCGGGCGATGGTCGGGCCCAGATCGCCGGAGGAGGTCGCGGGCACGATGCGGGGCGGCCGGCCGGCCTGGCGCACCGAGCGGGGCGGCAAGATCTCGGGGGCGGCCTCGGCCAGCACCCGGGCCGCCAGCTCCATGTTCGGTCCCGGGATCCGGTACCCGACGGTGAGCTCGGCCCGACGGGGGTCGCGGCGGTTGGGCAGCTGTGAGAGCACCTCGTCCCACGACGCGTGGGCCCAGGCTCCCGTCGACTGGGCGATGTCGCCCACCACCGTCATCGAGCCGTTGAGCGATCGGCGCGTCAGCATCCGCAGCTGCATGGGCGAGAGGTCCTGGGCCTCGTCCACGACGATGTGCCCGTAGGTGCGCAGCTCGTCGGAGTCACCGTTGCGCTTGGCCCGGGGGGTGGCGCCGAGGAGGGCCCGGGCCTCGTCGAGGAGGGGCACGTCGTCGGTGGTCCACACCACGGCCTCGACCGACTCGGACCGTGGCCGGTGCAGCGCCGCGACCTCCGCGGCGCGCAGGTGCTGGCGACCGGCCAGCTCCAGCAGGCCCTGTGAGCCGTAGAGGTCGTGGAGCAGCTCGGCCGGGGTGAGCACCGGCCACATCCGCTCGAGTGCCTCGCGCACCTCGGGCGCGGTGCGAAGCCGGCTGCGGACCTCACCAGGGTCGAGCGGGGCCCGGCTGCTCTCGGCCAGGGCCTCGAAGAGCCCATCCTCGACGTGGCGACGGCCACTGTTGTGGTGCCGAGCACGGCGCCGGGCATCAGCCACGATGCGCTCGGACCGGGCCACGCTGACCCGCAGGCGCGTCAGGCCGTACCCAACGACCAGGTCGTGGCGCAGCGGTCGCTTGCGGTCGCGCACCGCCTTGGCCAGCACCTTCACCATGCGCCCGTCGCCCTTCACCCGGGAGGTGGCGGCGACGTCGCCCCCCCTGACCCCGACCGAGTCGATCAGATCGGCGAGCACCGCCATCTCGACGCCGGCTTCGCCCAGTGACGGCAGGACCTGCTCGATGTAGCCGAGGAAGAGGCGGTTCGGCCCCACCACGAGCACGCCCTGGTCCTCGAGCGGGAACCGGTGGGTGTAGAGCAGGTAGGCGGCGCGATGGAGGGCCACCACCGTCTTGCCCGTGCCGGGCCCGCCCTGGACGACGAGCACTCCGGGCATGGCCGCCCGGATGATCTCGTCCTGCTCACCCTGGATCGTGGCGACGATGTCGCCGAGACGACCCGAGCGCGACTCGTCGAGGGCGGCGATGAGGGCGCCGTGGCCCGAGATGCCGTCGTCGCGGCCGAGGCCGAGGGCTCGCGCCCCGAAGAGCTCGTCCTCGATGTCGAGCAGGCGGGGGCCCCGGGTGGCGAAGTGGCGACGACGGGCCAGCCCCATGGGCGCGCGGCCGGTGGCCCGGTAGAACGGCTCCGCCACCGGCGCGCGCCAGTCGACGACCACGACCTCCTGGTTGACGTCGGCCACCGCCACCCGGCCGATGTAGTACGCCTCGCCGACCGACGGGGCCCCGATCGGCGGTCCGCTCGGCGGTCCGTTCGGCCCGTGGCCGTTGCCGGCCGAGCCGATGCCCTCGGACCCGTTCCCCCTGAGCCCGCTGGGTGTCGGGGCCGCTCGATCGTTGGCCGCGCCGCCGTAGGCGCTCGAAACCGAGGGGTCCGCGACCGAGCCATCGGGGGAGCTCTCGTCGGGCTCGTCCTCGGTGGTGTCGGGATCGGTGTCGATGCGACCGAAGCACAAGGTGGCATCACCCAGGTGGAGCTGCACCAGCCGCTGGGCGATGGTGTCGAAGATGACCTCGCGCTCGAAGCGGGCCTGTTCGGTGCCGCCGCGGCCGACCTCGACCATGGTCTGCAGGCTGCTGGCCCGCTCCCGGGCCGCGACCAGGCACTCGTAGGCGAAGTCGATGTAGGCCTGCTCGGCCTCGAGCTCTGGGTGCAGGGTCATCCCCTGTGTGCGTCGTGGTCCCGCGCCGACGGTGCAGGCAAGGGCGGACATCATAGTGCGCACTCCTCATGAGCCGCAGGGGTCGAGCGGCCGGCGAGACCGAGGCTGACGAGGAGGCGACAAGCTCTGGCGCGATCTGGTGGCTCGGTGACCGAATAGCGCCACAGCCCCTGACCGAGCTGGTGGGTCAGCTGCGGGCCGCCGTGCCCGGCCACCGTCCGATCGGATGGCGGGACGGGACCGCCGGTACCCTCGCCCTCGTGGCCCCGCCCCCCGACGCCCCGTTCCTGCGCGCCTGTCGCGGGGAGCGGGGCCCGACGGTCCCGGTGTGGTTCATGCGCCAGGCCGGCCGGTCGCTGCCTGAGTACCGCGAGCTGCGCGGCGAGGGCAGCATCCTCGACGCCATCCGCATCCCGGACGTGGCCACCGAGATCACCCTGCAGCCGGTGCGCCGCTACGGCGTCGACGCCGCCATCCTCTACTCCGACATCGTCACGCCGGTGGCGTCGATCGGCTTCGGCGTCGACATCACCCCCGGAGTCGGTCCCGTCGTCGAGCGGCCGTTCACCTCGGCCGCCGACCTCGACCGGCTGCGCCCCCTCGACCCCGAGGCCGACCTGCCCTACGTGCTCGAGACGGTGCACAACGTTGTCGCCGAGCTGGGCGACGTGCCCCTGATCGGCTTCGCCGGCGCCCCCTTCACGGTGGCCAGCTACCTGGTGGAGGGCGCGCCGACGCGCACCTGGACCAAGACCAAGGCCCTCATGCACACCGACCCCGACCTGTGGGACGCGCTGCTCGACCGCCTGGCCGACCAGGCCCTCGCCACCCTCCGGGCCCAGGTGGGTGCGGGCGCCTCGGCCGTGCAGCTCTTCGACTCGTGGGCCGGTGCCCTCACCCCGTCGGACTACGAGCGCTTCGTGCTGCCCGCCAGCGCCAAGGTGCTCGCCGGGTTGGCCGACCTCGGCGTGCCCCGGATCCACTTCGGGGTGGCCACCGGGGAGCTGCTCGGGCTCATGCACCAGGCCGGCGCAGAGGTCGTCGGCGTCGACTGGCGGGTGCCCCTCGACACGGCCCGGTCCCGGCTCGCCCCTGACGTGGCTCTCCAGGGGAACCTCGATCCGGCCCTGGTCGTGGCGGGGTGGGAGGCCACCGCCGAGGGCGCCCGAGACGTGCTGCGCCGCAACGACGGCCACCCCGGCCACGTGTTCAACCTGGGCCACGGGGTGCTGCCCGAGACCGACCCCGAGGTGCTCGAGCAACTCGTTGCGCTCGTCCACAGCGAGGGCCGGGCCGACGGCCAGCCCTCGCTGCTCGACGCCGGAACCGAGCCGTGAGCGAGCGCCGCGAGCGAACCAGACAGCACGGGCCCTCTGGCGGCGGAGCTCGCGGAGCCGCCAGCGCTCATTGGTGCCCGGCGACGAGAACCCGACCGAACACGACCCACGACGAGCACCAATGAGCAGCGCGGCGAGCCCCCCCACCCCCGTCGGCGTCGTGGTGATGGCCTACGGCACGCCGGCGTCGGCGGACGACATCGAGCCCTACTACACCCACATCCGTCGGGGCCGACCGCCCGAGCCCGAGCAGCTGGCCGACCTGACCATGCGCTATGCGGCCCTGGGCGGCACCTCGTCACTGGCCCGGCGCACGCGCGACCAGGTCGAGGCGATCACCACCGCCCTCGAGGAGCGGTGCCCGGGCCGGTTCCGCGTGGTGCTCGGCCAGAAGCACGCCGCACCCTTCGTCGAGGACGCTGCGGCCACGCTGGCGGCCGAGGGCATCGACGGGACCGTGGGCCTGGTGCTGGCCCCGCACTACGCCGGGTTCAGCGTGGGCATCTACCAGGGCCGCCTGGCCGAAGCCGTGACCGGCGCCGGCGGCCGCCACGTCGGCATCGACACGTGGGCCGACGAGCCGGCGTGGCTCGACTTCACCGCCACCACTGTCACCGACGCCCTGGCCGCTCTGCCCGCCGGCGCCAAGGTCGTCTTCACCGCCCACAGCCTTCCCGAGCGGGTGCTGGTCGGCGACCCCTACCCCGCGCAGCTCGCCGCCAGCGCCCGGGCCATCGCCGAGCGGGCGGGGCTGGCGTCGTGGGGGGCGTGGGGCCTGGCCTGGCAGAGCGCGGGGCGCACCCCCGAGCCGTGGCGGGGCCCCGACATCCTCGAGGTCATCCGCGACCTGGCCGAGACGGGGCGGGCCACCGGGCTGCTGGTGTGCGCCCAGGGCTTCGTCACCGACCACCTCGAGGTGCGCTACGACCTCGACATCGAGGCCCGGTCGGTCGCGGAGGAGGTCGGCCTGGCCTTCGCCCGCACCCGCACCGTCGATGCCGACCCCGCCGTGATGGGTGCCCTCGCCGACCGGGTCGTCGCCGCGGCCCGGGCCCTGGGGCCATGAGCCCGCCACCTCCGGCGGCGGCTGCCGCTCGCCTCGCCCCGCCGGTGCGGTCGGATCCGGCGATGTGGTCAGATCCGGCGATGTGGTCGGACCGGGCGGTCCCGCCAGGCCGGGCGACCGCCGCCGGGGACTGAGGGGCCACCGGTGCACGTCGTGGTCGCCGGAGGTGGCATCACCGGGCTGGCCGCCGCCCTCCACCTTGCGAAGACCGGGGTGGAGGTCACCGTGATCGAGCCCTCCGCGCGCCTCGGCGGGATGCTGCGCACCTCGCCGTTCGCGGGGCGGATGGTGGACGAGGCGGCCGACGCCTTCTTGATCCGCACCCCCCCCGCCCTGGCCCTGGCCCACCGGATCGGCCTGGGCGACACGCTGGTGCACCCCGCGCGGCGACGGGCGTTCGTGGCCCGCGACGGCGCCCTGCACCCGTTGACGCCCCAGGTGATGGGCGTGCCCGTCGACCTCGATGCCCTCGACCGCTCCGGCCTGCTCACCGCGGCGGGACGGACCGGGCTGGGGCGTGACCTCACCGACCCGGCCACACCGCTGCCCGCCGGCGACGTCGCCATCGCCGAGGCCATCGGCGACCGGATCGGAGGCGAGGCCGTGGCCCGGCTCGTCGACCCGCTCGTCGGCGGCATCAACGCCGGCGACTCCGCCCGCCTGAGCCTGGCGGCCGTCGTCCCCCAGCTCGACGCGGCGCGCCGCGACCCCGACCACGCCAGCCTCATCGAGGCCTGCCGGGCCCAGGTCGCCCGGGGCCGGGCCGCCGGGGCCGACCCGGACGCTCCCATCTTCGCCGCCCCCGACGGCGGCATGGCCCGCCTGCCCGCCGCAGTGGCGCAGGCGGCGGTGGCCACCGACCGGGTCGCGGTGCGGCTCGGTCAGGCGGTGGTCGCCGTCGACCCCGGGCCGGTGGTCATCCTCTCCGACGGGACGACCCTCGAGGCCGACGGCGTGGTGGTGGCCACGCCGGGACCCACCGCTGCCGGCCTGCTGCGACCCGTCGCCCCCGATGCCGCGGACCTGCTGGGGAACGTTCCCCACGTGTCGGTCGCCTTCGTGCGCCTGGCCGTGTCCCTCGAGGCCCTCGGTCACGCGCTGGACGGCAGCGGGATGCTCATCGGTCGCTCCGAGGGCCGAGCCGTGACCGCGTGCTCGTGGGCGTCGTCGAAGTGGGCCCACCTCGCCCCCGCACGCGGCGACGGCACCGCCCTGCTGCGCGCCGCGGTGGGCCGCGACGGCGACCAGGGGGCCCTCGAGCTCGACGACGCCGACCTCGTCGCCCGGGTGGTCGACGACCTCACGCCCCTGCTCGACCTCCGGGGCGGGCCGACCGAGACCAGCGTGCACCGCTGGGAGCGCGCCTTCCCCCAGTACCGGCCCGGCCACCTCGACCGGGTCGCGGCCTGCGAGGCGGCCCTGGCTGACGTCGCGCCCACCGTGGCCCTCGCCGGCATGCACCTGCGCGGCGTGGGCATCCCCGCCTGTGTGGCCAGCGGGCTCGCGGCGGCCGACCGGGTGCTCGCTGCCCTCCGGCCCTGACCCGTCCTCGCCCGGCGCACCGGTCAACGTCTCGCCCAAGTCCAGCGTGGTGGCGGACACGGGGTCCGAAGCTGAGGGCGCACCAAGGGGCAGATCACCTTCGGACCCAGGTCGACCGTGGTGGCGGACACGGGTCCGAAGCTGCGGCGCACCCGGTGCCGACGGGCGGCGCGCGGTGGACCAGACTCCACGCCCGATGGCCGCCGACGAGACGCCCGCCCCGCCTGCGCCCGCCGCCGTCCCGACCGAGCCCCTCGCGACCGGCCGTCCGGGGCGCCGGGCGCGCATCGGGCGACCGCTCGCCGCCCTCGCCGGCGGCGTGCTGCTCGCCCTGTCGCTCCCGCCGTGGGGCTGGTGGCCCCTGGCCTTCATCGGCATCGCCCTGCTCGACCGGTCGCTCGACGGTGCCTCGTTCTGGTCCCGGTTCCGCCGGGCCTGGCTGGCCGGCTTCGGCCTCCTCGCCCCGTCGACGGTGTGGATGCTCGTCTTCACGCCCCCGGGCTACGTGATCCAGGTCGTCGCCTACTCGGGCTTCCTCGGCCTGGCCGTCGCCGCCACCCCCCCGTCGCGCTGGCGGTGGCTGGCCCTGCCCGGCGCCTGGGTGCTCTTCGAGGCCCTCAAGGACCGCTGGCCCTTCGGCGGCGTGCCCCTCTCGGAGCTGGGCGTGGGCCAGGTGGCCGGGCCCCTCGCCGGCGCCGCCCGGGTGGGCGGGGTCCTGCTGATCGCGATGCTCACCGTCGCCCTCGGCGTGGCGCTCAGTGCCGCGCTCCGACGGGCGTGGCTCCCGGCCGCGGCCGCCCTGTGCGCCGTGGTCGTGGTCGTGGGCCTCTCGGCCCTCGCGCCCCGCGGTGAGAACACCGGGGAGACGGTCACCGTCGCCTACGTGCAAGGCGGCGGGGAGCAGGGCACCAGCGACGCGGACACCGACGACCGGGAGGTGTTCCTCACCCACATCCGGGCCTCCGAGGCGGTCCCCGTCGGCACCGACCTCACGGTCTGGCCCGAGAACGTGGTCAACGTGGACGGGCCCATCGACGACGAACCCGAGGCTGCGGAGCTGGCCGACCTGGCCCGTCGCAAGGAGACCACGCTCGTCGCCGGCGTCGTCGAGGGCGCCGGCCCCGGCGCCTTCCGCAACGCTGCGGTGGTGTTCGGCCCGAACGGTGAGATCGTGGCCCGCTACGACAAGGTGCGGCGGGTGCCCTTCGGGGAGTTCGTGCCCGCTCGCGAGCTGCTCGAGAAGGTCGCCGGCGGTGCCCTCCCGGCCAAGGACGCCATCGCCGGTGAGGAGACCAACACCCTCGACACACCGGCGGGACGCATCGGCGTGGTGATCTCCTGGGAGGTCTTCTTCGCCGACCGCGGCCGCGATGCCATCGGTGGCCGCGGCGAGGTCGGCGAGCTGCTGATCAACCCCACGAACGGGTCGAGCTACTCCGGCACGCTCGTGCAGTCCCAGCAGGTGGCCTTCAGCCGGCTCCGGGCCATCGAGACCGGACGTTGGACGGTGCAGGCCGCCCCCACCGGGTTCAGCGCGTTCGTCACCGACGAGGGTCGGGTGCGGAATCGCAGTGCGGTGAGCGAGCAGCGGGTCGAGGTCCGCGAGGTGCCCCTCCGCACTGGCCGCACCCTCTACCTGCGGTGGGGCGTGTGGCCGACGCTCGTGCTCGCCGTCGCCCTGATGGTCGCCAGCCACCTGCTCCCCCGGCTCGCCGAGCGCCGGACCTCGAGGGGGCCGTCCGCACAGCCGAGGTCGACCGCTCGAGGTCCGCGGCCATGACCCACCCTTCCCCCTCCGACGACGAGGCTCAACGCAGCGCCGAGCTCCGACGCATGAAGCTCACCGCCACCATGCTGCTCGTGGGGGCGACGGTGGTGTTCGTCGTGGCGCGGGTCCTCGAGGGCGACGTCGCCGGGTTGGGCTTCGTGCGGGCCACGGCGGAGGCGGCCATGGTCGGCGCCATCGCCGATTGGTTCGCGGTGACCGCCCTCTTCCGCCACCCGCTCGGCATCCCCATCCCCCACACCGCGATCATCCCCAACCGCAAGGACGACATCGGGCGCGGGCTGGGCAGCTTCGTCCAGCAGAACTTCCTCACCCGCGCCGTGATCGAGGAACGCCTGGCCGGGGCGTCGCTGGCGGCCCGGCTCGGGGCGTGGCTCGCCGAGCCCGAGACCGCCCGTCGAGTTGCGGACCAGGCCGGTGGGGTGCTGCGCTCGACGCTCGAGACGCTGCGCGACGATGACGTGCAGGAGACGCTCGAGACGGCGGTGGCCCAGCGGGTCCGGGCCGTTGCGGCCGGTCCCGTACTGGCTCGGGCCATCGACCTGGCCGTGGCCGACGGGCGCCACCAGGAGGTGCTCTCGGTGCTCCTCCGGAAGGTCGCCGAGGCGGTCGAGGAGAACGAGGACGTGCTCCGGACCCGACTCGAGCAGGAGACCCCCTGGTGGGTGCCCGACCGCATCGACGACCGCATCTTCGGTCGGGTCCACTCCGGCGTGCAGCGCTTCCTGCGCGAGGTCGCCGATGACCCCGGGCACCAGATGCGCGAGACCCTCGACCTGCGGGTCCGGACCCTGGCCGACCAGCTGGCCCGGTCGCCGTCGATGCGGGCCCGCGCCGATGAGCTCAAGGAGGAGCTGCTCGACCATCCTGCGCTGCGGGACTGGTCGGCAACGGTGTGGGCCGACCTGAAGGAGGCGCTCCTGACCAGTGCGGAGGACCCCGGCTCGGACCTGCGACGGCGCCTGGGGGAGGCGGTGCAATCGTTCGGGGTCCGCCTCCGAGATGACCCGGTGCTCCAGGAACGGCTCGACTCGTGGATCGCGTCGAGCGCCGTCGAGGTCGTCGAGCGCTCCAAGGGCGAGGTCGGTGACGTCATCGCCTCGACCGTCGCCCGGTGGGACGCCAGCGAGGCCACCCGTCGCATCGAGCTCCAGGTCGGCCGCGACCTGCAGTTCATCCGCATCAACGGCACCGTGGTCGGCGGGCTGGCCGGCCTGGTGATCTACTCCGTCGGCCGGCTGATCGCCTGAGCGGCCGACGTCCCCGCGACAGGGGCTCGGCGGCCGCCGGCCGAAGGGGCGCGAGACCCCGTGTGACCTCGGTTCACGTGTTTGACCGAACGGTCGATGAACGGGAAGGCTGGCCCGCTCATGGCGCCCGACGACCGACCGCTGCGGATCGCCCTGCTCACCTACCGGGGCAAGCCCCACGTCGGGGGGCAGGGGATCTACGTCCGCCACCTCGCCAAGGCGTTGGTCGACCTCGGCCACCACGTCGAGGTGTTCTCCGGGCCGCCGTACCCCGAGCTCGACGAGCGGGTGCGGTTGCACGAGCTCGGCAGCCTCGAGATCTACAACGACCACTTCCCGATGCGGATGCCCGGTCTCTGGGAGCTCAAGACCCTGGCCGACGTGGTCGAGGTGGGCGCCTTCTCCGTCGGGACCTTCCCCGAGCCCCTCGCCTTCTCGGTGCGGGCCTTCCAGGCCCTCAACGCCCGCCGTGGCGAGTTCGACCTGGTGCACGACAACCAGAGCCTCGGCTGGGGGATCCTCGCCCTCGAGCGCATCTCGGGCCTGCCGGTGCTGGCCACGATCCACCACCCGATCACCGTTGACCGGCGCCTCGAGGTCACCCACGCCACCAGCCTGTACCGCAAGCTCACCCTGTCGCGCTGGTACGGCTTCACCCGGATGCAGACCGAGGTGGCCCGACGCATGACGCGGGTCGTGACCGTGTCGTCGAGCTCGTTCGCCGACATCGCCCGTGACCACAAGGTCGACCCGAGCCGCATGCACGTCGTGCCGGTGGGCGTCGACCCCGAGCTGTTCAAGCCCGTCGCGTCGGTGGCCCGCCGGCCCGGTCACCTCATCACCACCGCGAGCGCGGACGTGGCCATGAAGGGGCTCTTCTACCTGCTCGAGGCGCTGGCCAAGCTCCGGGTCGAGCGTCCCGAGCTGCACCTCACGGTGATCGGGCGCAAGAAGGAGGGCGGCAAGTCGTCCCAGACGATCGACCGGCTCGGGCTCACCGATCACGTCGAGTTCGTGACCGGCGTCCCCGACTCGCGCATCGTCGAGCTCTACAGCGAGGCCGAGCTGGCCATCGTGCCGTCGCTCTACGAGGGGTTCTCGCTGCCGGCCATCGAGGCCATGAGCTGCGGCGTGCCCGTCGTGGCCACCACCGGGGGCGCCCTGCCCGAGGTCGTCGGAGCCGACGGCGACACGGCGCTGCTCGTGGCGCCGGGCGACAGCGAGGCCCTGGCGGCCAAGATCGCCTGGGCCCTCGACAACCCCCGGGCCCGGGCCGAGGTGGGGCTGGCGGGCCGAGAGCGGGTCAAGACCCAGTGGAGCTGGCAGCGAACGGCCGAGAAGACCGTCGAGCAGTACCGCGCCCGCCTGGCCGAGCACCGATGAGCGCCACCGGGGCCCCCGAGGGACCGGCGCCGTCGCTAGCGGACGGGGCCTCGTGCTGACCGTCGACTACGAGCGCCTCAAGCTCGAGCCCGGGCACCTCGTGCTCGACATGGGCGCCGGCGCCGGGCGCCACGCCTATGAGGCCTTCCGTCGGGGCGCTCGAGTCGTCGCCCTCGACCACGGGTTCGATGAGCTCACCAAGGTCACGTCGCTCTTCGCCGCCATGTGCGCCTCCGGCGAGGCCGGCACCCGCACCGGTGCCATGGGCTGCGCCGTCAACGGCGACGGCACCCGCCTGCCGTTCCCTGACGACACCTTCGACCGCATCATCTGCTCCGAGGTGCTCGAGCACATCCCCGACGACGAGGCCGCCCTCGCCGAGCTGCGGCGGGTGCTGAAGTCCGGTGGAACCATCGCCGCGACGGTGCCCTCCGCGATGCCCGAGCGACTCTGCTGGCGCCTGTCGGAGGAGTACCACGCCCCCTTCGTCGCCGGCGGTCATGTGCGGATCCTCACCGAGGCCGAGCTGCGGCGGAAGATGCGCGCCGCCGGCCTCCAGCCCGGCGACAGCCACCACGCCCACGCCCTGCACTCGCCCTACTGGTGGCTGAGGTGCGCGGTGGGGCCGACCAACGACGAGCACCCGCTGGTGAGGGCGTACCACCGGCTGCTCGTGTGGGACATCACCAAGGCGCCTCGCCTCACCCGATGGAGCGAGCGGCTGCTCAACCCGGTGCTCGGCAAGAGCCTCGTCGTCTATGCCCGGGCCCACCCGGCGCGCCGACGCGACGCACCTGCGGCCGCGACGGCGACCGTCGCCGCGACCCCGGCCGCGCCCCACGGCGAGCGCCCACCGGTCCGCGACGAGCTTCTGGCATGAGCGAGCGCAGCGAGCGCATCAGACAGCACGGGCTCTCTGACGGCGGAGCCTGCGGAGCCGGCAGCGGTCATTGGTGCGCGGCGACAGGAACCCGGCTGGACCTGACCCACGACGAAGTGGTGCACCAATGACGGCGGCTCCGTCGGTGGAGGGTGTCGTCACCAGCGCCCAAGTGCAGGAGACCGTCGACGCCATCGCCGAGTGGCAGCTCCCCAGCGGCATGGTGCCGTGGTACCCGGGCGGCCACGCCGATCCCTGGAACCACGTCGAAGCCGCCATGGCCCTCGCCCTCGGCGGCCGGATCGCCGAGGCCGAGCGGGCCTATGCGTGGCTCGTCGACCTCCAGCGCCCCGACGGCTCCTGGCACCAGTATTACCTCGCGAACGGCGTCGAGCAGGACAAGCTCGACGCCAACGTCATCGCCTACGTCGCCGCCGGCGTGTGGCACCACTGGCTGCTCACCAAGGACCGTGGCTTCGTCGAGGCGCTGTGGCCGGTCGTCGACCGGGCCATGGGCTTCGTGCTCGACCTCCAGACCGAGCGGGGCGAGATCCTCTGGGCGCGCCACGCGGACGGCACGCCGTGGTCCTTCGCCCTGCTGACCGGCTCGTCGAGCATCTGTCACAGCCTGCGCTGCGCGGCGGCACTGGCCGCCGAGCTGGGCCACGAGCGCCCGGGGTGGATGGCCGCGGCCAGCCGCCTGGCCCACGTGATCCGGACCGAGCCCGACGCCTTCGCCCCCAAGCACCGGTGGGCCATGGACTGGTACTACCCGGTGCTCTCCGGCGCCGTCCTCGGCGACGCCGGGCGCGAGCGCCTGGCCAAGCGCCAGGCCGCTTTCGTGATGGACGGGCGCGGCGTGCGCTGCGTGTCGGACCGTCCCTGGGTGACCGCAGCTGAGACCTGCGAGTGCGCCATGGCCTACATGGCCGTCGGCGAGCGCGACACCGCCCTCGCCCTCTTCGGGTGGGCCCAGCAGTACCGCGAGCCGAGCGGCCGCTACTGGACCGGCACCGTGTTCCCCGAGGTCGTCCACTACCCCGGCGGCGAGCAATCGACCTACACCGCGGCGTCGGTGGTCCTCGCGGCCGACGCCCTGGGCGCCGGCAGTGCCGCCTCGGCACTGTTCGTCGACCACGACGCCCTCCTGCCCGCCCTCACCGTCCCCGCCTAGCCGACGCGTGGCCGTCGACCCACCGGGCCTGCTGCCCGGGTGCCCGCCCTTCCTCCGCCCGATCGTCCCGATCGTCGTCCCGCGGGCGACCTCCCGGCGCAAGAACGGGTCCGGGGCGGGCCGAAGGAGGCGCTGAGGTGGCCGTCGACCGCGACACGGCGACGACCGAGGTCGGCCCGGTCGCCCTGGTCGCCTCGGACCTCGACGGCACGCTGCTACTCCCTCCCGGCGCACGAACCTCGCCGTCAGGCGAAGCGGTCAGCCGCACCGGTGCGCTGAGCGAGCGCACCCGTGACGTGCTCGACCGGATGCGCACCCGCAGCATCGACCTGGTCGCCGTCACCGGGCGCCCTCCCCGCTGGGTGACCGGCCTGGGCCTCGGGTCGGGCCTGTGCATCTGCTCCAACGGCGCGCTCGTGGTCGACCTCGACACCGGCGAGGTGGTCGAGGAGCACACCCTCAGCCCCGAGTCCGGCGCCGAGATCGTGGCCCGCCTGAGGGCCCTGCACCCGACCGGGATGATGGCCGTGGAGTTCCGCGACGGCGTGGGCATGGAGTCGGCCTGGCACGAACAGGTGCCACGCGGTGCGGCCGAGACCGTCGGTCCCGCCCACGAGCTGGTGACCCGGCCGGCGGCCAAGATCCTGCTCAAGGTGCCCGACGCCGAGGGCGACGCCTACGTCGATGCTGCGACCGAGGCCGTGGGCGATCTCGGGGAGGTGACCGCCAGCGGAGGCCTCCAGCTGGTCGAGGTCTCCGCGCCCGGGGTAACCAAGGCCACCACCCTGGCGACGCTGTGTGAGGGCCGGGGCATCGGGTCCGACCGGGTGGTGGCCTTCGGTGACGCCCGCAACGACCTGGCCATGCTCACCTGGGCCGGAACCGGCGTGGCCATGGCCGACGCCCACCCCTCGGTGGTGGACGCGGCCGACGACGTCACCTCCGGCACCTGCGCCGAGGACGGCGTGGCCGCCTGGATCGAGCACCACATCCTCTGACCCTCAGCCTCGGCGCACCCAACCTCGTACCGATGTCCGCCACCACGGTGGACCTGGGTCCAATGTTCGCCGAGCTTCCCTCAACCTCGGACCGATGTCCACCACCGCGGTGGACTCGAGTCCCATGTTCGTGGAGACCCGGGGCCCGTCGCGTGCGGGTCCGGCTTGGCTACGGTGCGCAGCCATGTCGTTCCCCGGGACCTTCGCCCAGACCACCCCCGACAAGCCGGCCGTGGTCATGGTGGGCAGCGGTGAGAGCCTCACCTACGCCGAGCTCGACGAGCGGGCGACGCGCCTGGCCAACCTGCTGCGCACCCTGGGTCTGGAGCCCGGCGACCACGTGGCCTTCTGCCTCGAGAACCAGATCCGGTTCCTCGAGGTGGCGTGGGGCTGCCACTACGGCGGGCTGTACTACACCGCCACCTCGACCCGTCTCACACCCGGTGAGCTGAGCTACATCGTCAACGACTGCGGGGCCAAGGCCCTCATTGCCTCAGCCGCCCTGGCCGAGCTGGCGGTGGCCACCGTCGCCGACACGCCGGGGGTGACGGCCCGCCTGATGCTCGACGGCACCGCCGAGGGCTTCACCTCCTATGAGGACGCGGTGGCCTCGGCCTCGCCGGAGCCGGCGGCTGACCGCCAGGAGGGGGTCGACATGCTGTACTCCTCGGGCACCACCGGGCGGCCCAAGGGCGTCCAGGTGCCCCTTCCGGGCCAGCCCCTCGGCACCAAGCCGGCGCTCCTCATGGTGGCCGAGCTGCTCCTCACCTACAGCGAGGCCATGGTGTACCTGAACCCGGCGCCGCTGTACCACGCCGCCCCGCTGCGCTTCACCATGGCGGTCCACCGCGTGGGGGGCACCGCGGTGGTGATGGAGCACTTCGACCCGGTCGCGGCCCTGAAGGCCATCGATGGGCACCAGATCACCCACAGCCAGTGGGTGCCCACCATGTTCATCCGCATGCTGAAGCTCCCCGACGCCGAGCGCGCCGCGCACGACGTGTCGTCGATGGAGATGATGGTCCACGCCGCTGCGCCCTGTCCGGTGGAGGTGAAGCGCCGGATCATCGAGTGGTTCGGTCCGGTGGTGCACGAGTACTACGCCGGCACCGAGGGCAACGGGTTCGTGTACTGCGACAGCGAAGGCTGGCTGGCGCACCCCGGCACCGTGGGCCAGAACCTCCTCGGCGGGCTGCACATCACCGACGACGACGGCGTCGAGCTGCCCGTCGGCGAGCCGGGCACCATCTGGTTCGAGTCCGAGGCCACCTTCGAGTACCACAACGACCCGGAGAAGACCGCGGCGTCGCGCCACCCTGAGGGCTGGTCGACGCTCGGCGACGTGGGCCGCCTCGATGCCGATGGCTTCCTCTACCTCACCGACCGCAAGGCCTACATGATCATCACCGGTGGGGTGAACGTGTACCCGCAGGAGGCCGAGAACGTGCTCGCCATGCACCCCCGCGTGGCCGACGTCGCCGTCTTCGGCGTGCCCAACGACGACTTCGGTGAGGAGGTCAAGGCCGTCGTACAGCCCGTCGCCATCGACGATGCCGGCCCCGACCTCGCCCACGAGCTCATCGCCTACTGCCGTGAGCAGCTCGCGGATGTGAAGTGCCCCCGCAGCGTGGACTTCCGCCCCGAGCTGCCCCGCCACCCCACCGGCAAGCTCTACAAGCGCCTCCTGAAAGACGAGTACTGGGCCGACGCCGGGCGCTCCATCTGATCCGGATCAGGACCTGACCGCCTCGGACCCGCGCTACGGCATCACCAACGTGCCCAGCGTGGTGTGGGTCGACGAGGAGGGCACGGTGGTGAAGCCGGCGACCATCGCTCCCGGCGACGACCAGTTCCGGGACTTCACCCTGATCGGCTCGGCCACCCACCACGACGCCCTGCGCCGCTGGGTGCGCGACGGCGAGCTGCCGCCCACCGCGGCCGAGGCGCCCCCTCCCCGGAGCCCCGACGAGCAGCTGGCCCTGGCCGAGCGCCGCCTCGGTGCCCACCTCCACGGCCAGGGGCACGACCAGGCCGCCGCCGCCCACCTCGCTCGCGCCGTCGAGCTCGCCCCCTGGGACTGGACCATCCGTCGCGGCGGCATCGCCCTGCGCGGTGAGGACCCGTTCCTCGGCGAGGAGTTCCTGGCGTTCTGGCAGACCTGGGACGAAGCCGGCCGCCCCGGGTACACCCCGACGGCCTGACCGACCGGACGGGGCCCACCCCTCGGGCGGGACGAGGACGCTCCCGCCTCTCAGCGGGTGCGGCTGAGGACCCGGAGCGATCCGGTGGCGGCGCGCTCGGTGAAGCGGCCTGAGGCCAGCGCGGGGAGGTAGATCTCCTCGTACGGCGGGCGCCCTCCGTCGGCGGGGTCGGGAAACACGTCGTGGATCGCCAGCGTGCCACCCACCGCGACGTGGGGCGCCCACCCCATGTAGTCCTCGCGAGCAGGCTCGACGCCGTGGCCGCCGTCGATGAAGCAGAGGGCCAACGGCGTCGACCAGATGCGCGCGACCGCCGGTGATCCGCCCACGGCGGCCACCACGTGGTCCTCGAGCCCGGCGTCGTGCACGGTGCGACGGAACACCGGCAGGGTGTCGAGGCGGCCGGTCACGGCGTCGACGAGGTCGGGCTCGTGGTGCTCCCAGCCGGCCTGGTTCTCCTCGGAGCCTCGGTGGTGGTCGACGGCGAGCAGCACGGTGGCGCACTCACGGGCCGCCGCGCCCAGCCACACCGTGGAGCGCCCGCAGTAGGAGCCCACCTCGGCGAAGGGGGCGCCGGGCACAGACCGACCGGCCTCGAGGGCGGCAGCGTAGAGGGCGTCACCCTCATCCGGGGGCATGAAGCCGCGCGCCGCGACGGCCCGAGCCCGGAGGACGGGATCGAGGAAGGGGGGAGGGGCGTCGGGCACGGCGGACGACCCTACTGCGACCCGCCGGGAGGGGCGTCGGGCACGGACCTCCCGAACTGGTAGCCACATCGGGGGCCCTGACCACCAGAACACCGACCACTTCGGTGCCTGCGGAACCATCCGGGAGCCGCTGACCGCGCACGGCGGACGACCCTACCGCCGCGCGGCCGTACGATGCCGCCGTGCCTGCCCGCTGGCCCGAGATCGCCGCCCCCGACCACGACGTCCGGGCCGCCCGGCTGCGCGAGCTCGTCCGCAACGGCCTGTGGCTGATCCCCGGCCTCTTCGTCGCCGGGGCCGTCACCCTCGGCCTGGCCCTGCGCCAGGTCGACCAGGCCCTGGTCGACGGCGACCGCGACCTCGCTCTGCTCTTCGACGGTGACGCCGGCTCGGCCCAGGCCCTTCTCGCGGCCATCGCCACGTCGATCATGACCTTCACCAGCCTCGTCACCTCGGTGACGGTGGTGGCCCTGCAGCTGGCGAGCCAGCAGTTCTCCCCCCGGGTGCTGCGCACCTTCTTCCGCGACACCGGCACCAAGGTGGCCCTCGGCATCTTCATCGGGACCTTCGTCTACACCCTCGTGGTGCTGCGTCAGGTCCACGCTGCGGGGTCGGGCGACGCCTTCGTGCCCCGGGTCTCGATGGCGGTGGCCTTCGGGCTCGCCCTCGTCTCGCTCGCGGCCTTCGTGTACTACGTCAACCACGTCGTGCACTCGATCCGCATCGTCTCCATCATCGATGCCGTCGCGGCCGAGACCCGCGCCGCCATCCGCGAGGTGCAGGTCCGGGCCGACAACACCCCGACCGCGTCGCTTCCCGAGCGGCCACCGGACCTGGTGCTCACCTGCGAGCACGCCCCGGGCGCCATCGTGACCGTCGACGAGGACGACCTGGTCGAGCTGGCCCGGCGCCACCGCTGCACCATCTCGCTGGTGCCCCGCATGGGCCAGTTCGTGCCCTCGGGCGCACCCCTCGCCGAGGTGTGGGGCGAGAACGGCGCCGCGCCGGTCGGCCTCGGGCCCCGGGATGTCCTGGCCCACATCGGACTGCACCGGGAACGCACCATGCACCAGGACCCGGCCTTCGGGTTCCGCCAGCTGGTCGACATCGCCGAGAAGGCCCTGTCGCCCGCCGTGAACGACCCCACCACCGCCACCCAGGCCCTCGACCGCATCCACGACCTGCTGCGCCGAGTCGCCCTCGCCCCGGTCCCGACGGGCCAGCAGCGCGACGCCGAGGGGTTCGTCCGCCTCGTCACCCGCGTCGCGACCTGGGAGGAGCTGGTGGCCTTGGCGTGTGACGAGATCCGCGCCTACGGCGGCGCCAGCCACCAGGTGCAGCGGCGCATGCGGGCCATGTTGGTCGACCTGACGACCGTCGTCGGCCCCGAGGGCCGGCCCGCCCTCGAACGCCAGCAGCGCCTGCTCGACATCGCCGCCGAGCGGCTCCTGCCCGACCCCGAGGATCGCCGGTGGGCCCTCGACCCCGAGTGCAGCCCCTGAGCCCGGGGGCGGACCGCGCGTCGGATCAGAGCTCGGGGACGCCTGCGGTGTGGGCCTCGACGACGGCCTCCTCGACCTCGTACTCCTCGTCGTAGGGCGTGTGGTGATCGGTGCCGAACATGATCTTGTCGAGGAAGAGGTACTTCAGGACCCAGAGGATCCCGAACCCGGCGATGCTGGCCGCCATCACCGACACGGTGTGGAGCACACTGCCGTCGTTCGTGACCTCGTCGGCCAAGAACACGGCTCCGGTCGACAGGCCCCAGCCGGCGACGGTGAACACCCAGAAGGGGATGACCTCGCGCCGGATGCGGGCCCGACCGGACTTGCCCCACACCCAGTACTTGTTGAGCAGGAAGGCGGGAACAGAGACCAGCATGGTCGCCGCCAGGTTCGCGGGCTCCGGCTCCAGCTCGACGAGCTCGAGGAAGGACAGGATGAGGATCTGTGTGGCCGCGACCGCGATCAGCGACGTCGCCGCGTAGCGGATCATCCTCCGGCCGGACACGGTGCGGCTGTGCTCGAGCAAGCCTTGGGGCGTCAGGATCACGAGGGGTGAACTTAGTGGCGCGATCCGACGCCGACGTAGCCGGGCCGCGACCGGGTGTCCCGACGGGCCCGCATCCGGACGGGTCCCACCGCGATCCGGGGGTCGACGGCCGGATCGGCGCCGACGCCTTCGTGGCAGGATGCCGGCGTGCAGCAGGCTGCGGTCGACGAGATGATCAGGGTCCTCGATCTCGAGAACATCGAGGTCAACGTGTTCCGGGGGACCAGCCCCGACGAGGACGCCCAGCGCGTGTTCGGTGGCCAGGTGGCGGGCCAGGCCCTCGTCGCCGCGGCCCGCACGGTCGATGCGGATCGCACCGTGCACTCGCTCCACGCCTACTTCCTGCGCCCGGGTGACCCGACGGTGCCGATCCTCTACGAGGTCGACCGCCTGCGCGACGGCCGGTCGTTCACGACCCGCCGGGTGGTGGCGATCCAGCACGGCAAGCCGATCTTCAACCTGTCGGCGTCGTTCCACGTGGCCGAGGCGGGCTTCGACCACCAGGACGAGCCGCCCCCCGACACGCCCGACCCCGCCAGCCTTCCCGACTGGGTCACCCGCTGGCGGCCGATCCTGGGCCAGGCCGGGCAGGATTGGCTCGACCGGCCCCGGCCCATCGACATGCGCCACGTCGACTGGTCACCGGAGGCCCGACGCGAGCCCCTGCCCCCGCGCAGCCGGGTGTGGCTGCGGGCCGACGGCGTGCTGCCCGACGACCCGGTGCTGCACGCCTGCGTCATCACCTACGCGTCGGACATGACCCTGCTCGACACCGCGCTGCTCCCCCACGGCCGGTCGTTCGTCCAGCAGGACGTGATGATGGCCAGCCTCGATCACGCCATGTGGTTCCACCGGCCGTTTCGCGCCGACGAGTGGCTGCTCTACTCCCAGGACACCCCCTCGGCCTCCGGTGGGAGGGGCCTCGCCCGCGGCCTGTTCTTCGACCCGCAGGGCCACCTTGTGGCCTCGGTCGTGCAGGAGGGCCTGATCCGCCCCTGGGACCGCGCCGGCTGACGAGACCGACGAGGCGGAGCGGAGCGCATCGGTCGCCCGAGCGGCGAGAGGGTCGCCCGGCGACCGGGGGCAGGTGAGCCGGGGCGGGTCCGTCCCCGGGCGGTGATACCGGAACCGGAGCGGGCAGTGCGATGCTGGTCGGTGAGGTCCGCCGCACCCGCGGCCGCCCCTGACGACGAGGATCTTCCCATGCGCGCCCTGCTCCGACGCCCCCACCCGATGCGCGCCGTGGTCGTCGTGGCGACGGTGATCGCGCTGCTCGGGGCATGCGGGGAGGACGAGCCGGCCGGCACCGGCGAGGCCGTCGAGGGCCGGGTGCCCACGACCGCCGAGCCCACCGAGGACGACACACCGGACACCACCAGCAGCGCCCCCACGGCCGAGACCACCGAGGGCGACGGCCCGCCCGACACCACCGCCGAGGAGCCACCGACGAGCTCTGCCGAACCCGCTGATCCCGGGGACGCCCCCGCCCCCGGTGCCCTGGGCGACGTCGCCATCACCCTCACCGAGGTGGCGACGCTCGAGGCGCCGACCAAGCTGGTGGCCCGGCCCGGATCTGACCTGCTCTACGTGGCCGAGCAGGGCGGGCGCATCACCGCCCTCACCCCGACCGACGACGGAGGGGCCGACACCGCGACCGCCCTCGACCTCACCGACGTCACCCGCAGCGGCGGCGAACAGGGCCTCCTGGGCCTCGCCTTCGCCCCCGACGGGGCCACGCTGTACGTCCACCACAGCGGCACCGCGGGCGAGACCCGCATCGCCTCGTTCGCCATGGACGGCGACGATGTCGACGCCGCCAGCCGCACCGAGCTGCTCGAGGTGGATCAGCCCTTCGCCAACCACAACGGCGGCGACATCGTCGTCGACGACGACGGTCTGCTCTGGATCGGTCTCGGCGACGGGGGCAGCAGTGGCGACCCCGATGACCGGGCCCAGGACCCCGAGGACCTCCTCGGCAAGATCCTCCGCATCGACCCGACCCGCCCGACCGGTGAGCTGCCCTACGCCATCCCCGAGGACAACCCCTTCGCCGACGGTGTCGGGGGGCGCCCGGAGGTCGCGGTGATCGGGGTGAGGAACCCGTGGCGGCTCCGCTTCGACGCCGAGACCGGCGATCTCTGGGTCGCCGACGTCGGCCAGGACGCCGTCGAGGAGATCGACCGCCTCCCGGCGGACGCCATCCTGGGCGCCAACCTGGGCTGGAGCCGCTTCGAGGGCTCCGCCGTCTACGACGAGAGCCGGGAGGTCCGGGGCACCCCGCCGGTGGGCCCGGTGTTCGAGATGGACCACGACGACGGCTGGTGCTCGGTCACCGGCGGCCCCGTCTACCGAGGCGATGCCCTCGACGACCTGCAGGGCGCCTACCTCTTCGGCGACTTCTGCAAGCCCGGCCTGGCCGCCCTGCGTCTGGACGGCGACCAGGTGACCGAGACCGCAGTGCTCGACGAGGACGTTGGCCAGGTGGTCTCGATCGACACCGACGCGGACGGTGAGGTGTACGTGCTGTCGCTCGGCGGCCAGGTCCTCCGCCTCGACCTCGCCTCCTAGGTCCGGCCTCGCCGGCGCCATGGTCGCCGCCGGGCGACCCGGGCTCAGGCCTCGGCGCCCACGACGACGTGGGAGCCGCTGCGCCCGCGGCGCACCTCGATGCCGGTGGAGATCCGCTCGCGCAGCCCGACCACGTGGCTGATGACGCCGATCATGCGGCCACCGGCGCGGAGGCGGTCGAGCTCGTCGAGGGCGAGGTGGAGGGCGTCGGGGTCGAGGGTGCCGAAGCCCTCGTCGATGAAGAGCACGTCGAGGTGGACGCCGCCGGAGCGCTCGGCCACCACGTCGGCCACACCGAGGGCCAGGGCGAGGGATGCCTGGAAGGTCTCTCCCCCCGAGAGCGACGTCACCTCGCGCTCGTGGTCGTTGTGGGCGTCGTGGACCCGCAGGTCGAGCCCGGACCGGGCCCCGTGGCTCGACCCGGTGTGGACCCGCAGCGAGTAGCGGTGGTCGGTCATCACGGCCAGACGGCGGTTGGCCCGCTCGCAGATGGTCTCGAAGTGGGCGGCGAGCACCCAGCGCTGGAGCGACACCCGATCACCGCTGCGGCCGCAGCAGATCTCGGCCAGGCGCCGCCGGACCTCGTGCTCGGCGGATGCGACGGCGAGCTCCTCGGCAGCCACGGCGTGGTCGCCGGCGATCTCGCCGACCTGAGCCGCCGCCGCCCCGATCCGCACGCACGCCTCGACCAGGGCCCGATGACGACGGGTCGACCGCTCCGCGGAGGCGATCGCCGGCGCTGGGTCCGGGCAGTCGACGGGCAGGCCGGCCAGCGAGGCGTGCCCGAGCTCGGTGGCGACCGTCGCAGAGTCGGCCTCCCACCGCTCGATGTCTCCTCGGTGCCCCTCGACCTCGTCCTCGGGCACCGCCGCGGCCTCGGCCTCGGCGGCGGTGGCGAACCCGGCCGCGGTGAGGGCGGCGGTGAGGGCGGCCTCGGCCTCGGCCGCTGTCGCCGAGGCGATCAGCACGGCCGAACGGGCCCGACCGAGGGCCACGAGCGTCCCGCCGATGTTCTCGAGCCCGGCGCTGGCCCGCGCCGCGGAGGCGGCATCGGCGCCCGGGCCGAGCACCGCTTCGGCCTCGGTCGCCGCCTCCGCCGCCTGCTCCTCGTGCGCCGCGATGGAGAGCTCGGCCTCGAGGGCCAGGCGGGCGTCGGCGCCGGCCAGGCGGCGGGCCTCGTCACCCGCCGCGGTCAGGGCATCGACCCGGCGACCACGCTCGACCCCGGCATCGGCCTCGAGCTGCACCTGCGCCACCTCGACGCGAAGGGCGTCGAGGCGCGCCGCCACGCCATCGGGGTCATCGGCGGCCTCACCGGCCTCGGCACGGACCTCGGCCCGCCCGGCCTGGATCCGCTCGAGGTCGGCGTCGGCCGCCTCGCGCCGAGCGGTGGCCCCGGCGGCGTCGGCCTCGGCTCGATCGACCGCCGCCCGGGTGGGGGCGTCGGGAGTGGCGGTGGCCGGGCGGGGGTGCTCGATGCCGCCGCACACCGGGCACGCGTCGCCCGCCGCCAGGCCGGAGGCGAGCTCGGCGGCCATGCCGTTCAGCTGGGCTTGGCGGGCGTCGGCGAAGGCGAGCCGGGCGTCGGCCTCCTCAGATCGGCGGGCCACCTGCCGAGCCCGAGCGGCGGTGACGTCGTCGTCGGCGGCGAGCAGCCGACGTCCGGCGGCCGTCCAGCGCGCCAGGCGGACCAGGTCGGCCGAGAGTCCATCCAGACGGGCCGCCGCGGCCACGCTCTCGGTGACGGCCCGGCTCGCCCCGACGAGCTCAGCGTCCGCGACCTTGGCCTTGCCGGCGAAGTGCGTGGCGCTCTCGGCCCGGGTCCGGGCCTCGTGCCGAGCGGCGACAGCTGCGGTGCGGGCGGTCCGGGCGGACTCGGCCGCGGCGGCGGCCCGGGCCACCTCGTCGGTGCGGCGCACCACGGTCTCGCCTGCGGTGCGGAGCCAGTCGTCGTCGACACCGGCCAGGTGGGTCGGCGACCACGGGCTGCCCTGAAGCGGACCGGGCAGGGTGACCGAGCTCGACGCCCAGGCGCCGGCCAGCGCCTCGGCGGCCTCGGCCCGGCGCCGGATGGCGGCGGAGCGCTCGGCCGCGGCCCGGCGGGCGGCGGTGAGCACAGGATCAGTGCGCGCCGCGCGCTCCGCCGCCTCGACCCGGGCCCGGAGCGCGGCGATCTCGTCGGTGCGGACGTCCAGGGCCTGCTGGTGGGCGGTGAGGTCGCGCCGCTGGTGCCAGCGTCGCGACCCGTCGGTCGCGTCACGGGCGGCGCCCCGGAGCCTCTCGGCCTCGGCATCGGCCCGTGCCGTTGTGGCGTCGAGCGCGCCGCGAGCCTCGACGAGGGCGGCGGTCCATCGATC
>NZ_DATLXO010000058.1:0-14851 GCF_035575815.1 Iamia sp. | reverse complement strand
TGCTCGTCGACTCCACCGACGGCGAGCGCACCTGGACCACGATCGGCGTCGACAGCAACATCATCGAGGCGTCGTGGCAGGCCCTCGGCGACTCGCTCGTCTTCGGTCTGCTGCACAGCGGCAGCTGAAGGTCGCCAGCGGGGCTGGGCGGGGCCGGGGCCCCCTCGGCCGACCGATCAGCAGTCCGGGTCCTGGAGCACGCGCTCCTCGTTGCATTCACCGTCGGACGGATCCGAGTTGATCTCCTCGATGTCGTCCGCGGCCAAGACGAGCACGAGGGTCCAGACCAGGCTGACGAGCAGGGCGAGGACGCCCGTGACGAGGCCTCCGATGGCCAGTCCCTTGCCGGCGCCGCCCTGGGTCTTGGCCTTGTTCATGCCCATGACGCCGAGAGCAATGGCGGCGATGGCGAAGGGCACCGACGCGTAGCCGACGACGGGGATCAGGGCGAAGAGGAGCGCTCCGATGCCGAGCACCAGGGCGGCGATGGCCATGCCCTGGCTGGGCGCCGGTCGGCCCGACTGATGCGGGGGCGGACCTCCGTACCCGGGCGAGCTCGGGGGAGGGGGTGGGGGCGACCCCGAACCTGACGGCGGTGAGGACGAACCGAAGGGTTCGTCGGGGTTGGACATCGGTTCATCCTCCGCATCACGCCCGTGGGCGACGGCCAGCAGGTCGGCCGGAACCTACTCCACCCGGCGGTCCGGGCGGCGTGATCGATCCCTCGGGTCCTCGTGGACGCCGTCGGCGGCAGCGGGCGATCTCGGGGCGGCGGGCGGTGCCATGGCGTAGTGTCCGGGCTCGGGCCGGAGGGGGAGGGATCAGCATGGACCTGTGCTGGCAGTGCCAGGGCGCGATCGAACCAGGACGCAGCCATTGCCGTGTGTGCGACGCTGCGGTGCGGTCGTCGAGTGCCGATCCGACGCTCGTGCAGCCCGCGGGCGCCCCGCCGGCGGTCGATCCCGGATCTCCGGCTCCACCGTCTGCTCCCGGCGACGGCGCTTCTTCCCCCGCATACGGCTACCCGCAACCCACCCCGGCACCGGGCTACGGGTACTCGCAACCCTCCCCGGCGCCGGGCTACGGGTACTCGCAACCCACCCCGGCGCCCGGATACGGGTATCCGCAAGCGGCCCCGGGCTACGGGTACGGGCCCCAGCCGTACCCGGCCTATGCCGTCCCCGTTGCGTACCCGGCCGCCTACCCGTTGGTTTCCCCGCCCAAGAGCAAGGCCACCGCCGCCCTGCTCTGCCTCTTCCTCGGCGGCCTGGGCATCCACCGCTTCTACACCGGGCAGGCGGGCCTCGGCATCGCCCTGCTGCTCACGACCCTTTTCCTCAGCTGGACCGTCGTCTGGCTGGCGGTCACCTTGGTGTGGGTCCTCGTCGACCTCGTCCTCATCCTGACCGGCTCGGTGAAAGACCAGTACGGACGACCGCTCATCTGACGTGTCGCCGACCGGTGGCTTCAGCGGCGGGGTCGCGGCCGACCGGGAGCTCAGGTGCTCAGCATGGGTAGCGTGGCCGCCGATGGCTGCTCCTGAGTACGTGCCCACGGATCCGACGGCCCGGCTGAGAACGTACGGGTCGTCGCCCCGCCGTCCGGAGTCGTGGGTGGCCGACAGGCCCGGTGACATCCCCGAGGGTCAGCCCCGGGGCGAGCGCTTCGGCGCCCCGGGCCCGGACCTCGGCTTCGCCCTCAAGATCGCCCGCACCTTCTCCGACCGCCTGCGGCTCGCCGAGGGCGAGGACCGCCATGACGTGGAGGGTGGCTGCGTGGCCATCGCCATGCGCCGCTCGTCGCTCTTCGGCCGGGCGCCGGTGGTGCACGACCTGACCGTGGCCTACACGCTGTGGGGCTTCCTCGACGAGGACCCCGACCCGGATCTGGTGGCCCTGCGGCGCAAGGTGTTCGAGGGCGTGGGCCACGCCGCGCACCACTACGTCGAGCTCCGCAGCCTCGTCGACGCAGTGCCCGAGGCGACCCTGCGGATGACGCCCGGCCAGGTCACCGACGGTTACGGGGCCGACTGGCGCACCCTTCTCGACCTGCCGGGCTGATCCGCGGGCCGTCGGGGTCTGGGCGCGCCGGCCACCGGCGCCCCCGCCCCTGCTCGGGTCGGGACCCCCCGCCCCGGTACCCTCGACGCGGTGCCCGTCGTCGTCCGCTTCGCGCCCTCGCCCACGGGGTTCCTGCACGTCGGCTCGGCCCACTCGGCGCTGGCCAACTGGCTCGTGGCCCGCCAGTCCGGGGGCCGGTTCCTGCTCCGCATCGAGGACACCGACGCCGAGCGCAACCGGCCCGAGCTGATCGAGAACGTGCTCGAGATGCTGCGCTGGCTCGGCCTCGATTGGGACGGCGAGCCGGTGCACCAGAGCGATCGCACTGACGATCACCGGCGTGCCGCGCTCACGATGGCCGAGGCGGGCACCGCCTACTGGTGCGACTGCACCTCCGACGAGGTGCAGGCCCGGGCCCGGGAACGGGGCGGTCCGCCCGGCTACGACGGCCACTGCCGCGACCGGGGCCTCGCGGGCGGCGAGGGCACCGCGCTGCGCTTCCGGGTGCCCGACGGGCGCACGGCGTGGACCGACCTGGTGCGCGGCGAGGTCGGCTTCGACAACGCCGCGTTGGAGGACTTCGTCCTGTTGCGGTCGAACGGAACACCCGTGTTCTTGCTCGCCAACGCCCTCGACGACGCCCACATGGGCATCACCCACGTCATCCGGGGCGAGGACCACGTCAACGGCACGCCCAAGTACCTGATGATCCTGCGGGCCCTCGGCCGCACCGAGCCGGTGGCGTTCGCCCACATGCCGCTGCTCGTCAACGAGGGCCGCAAGAAGCTCTCCAAGCGCCGCGACGACGTCTCGGTCGCCGACTACCGGGCTGAGGGCATCGTCCCCGAGGCGATGGTCAACTACCTCTCCCTGCTCGGGTGGGGACCGCCCGACGGCGTCGAGGTCCGCTCCGTCGCCGAGATCACCGAGCTCTACGACATCGGCCAGGTCAACCCCTCGCCGGCCTTCTTCGACCGCAAGAAGCTGCTGCACGTCAACGGTGAGTGGATCCGCCGGCTGCCCGTCGACGACTTCGTCGCCCGCGCCGCCGGCCACCTCCCCGTCGGTGACGGCCCTCTCCGGGCGCTGGTCGCCATCGCTCCGCTGGTGCAGGAGCGGGTGCGGACCCTCGGCGAGGTCGCTCCGATGATCGACTTCCTCTGGTTGGATGATCCCGTGGTCGATGAGGCCGCGTGGGACAAGGCCCTGGTGCGGGGCAAGGCGGCCCGAGAGGTCCTCGACGCGGCGATCGATGAGCTGTCCTCTCTGGCTCGCGACGACGATGGGGCGGCATGGAGCGCAGAATCGATCTCCGGCGCGGTCGAGCGGGTCGCTGCCACCGCCGGGCTGGTCAACGCCGAGGGCAGACCGCAGATGTCGAAGGCCCAGGCGCCGATCCGGGTTGCCGTGACCGGTCGCGCCGTGGGGCCGCCGCTGTGGGAGTCACTGGCTGCGCTCGGCTCGTCGCGCACCCTCGCCCGGCTGACGATCGCCCGGGAGCGCCTGGGCTGATGACGCCGCAGACCTCCACGGCTCCGCTGCCTCCCGGCACGATCACCTCGGGCGAGCACGCGGCGTTGGAGGCCGAGCCGCCCGGGCCCCGCACGGGGATGTGGCGGCGCCGGGCCGTACGGGCGGTCGGCATCGTGGTGCTGCTGTTGATGGCGTACCTGACGGTGACGTTCGTCCAGGTCTGGCGGGCCTCGAGTGAGGACGACGTGCAGCGCTCGGATGCGATCGTGGTGCTCGGCGCCGCTCAGTACGACGGTCAGCCGTCGCCGGTGCTCGAGGGCCGCCTCCGCCATGCCCTGTCGCTCTACCGGCGAGGAATCGCGCCCCTCATCGTCGTGACCGGCGGGCGCCAGGCCGGCGACACCTTCACCGAGGCGACGGCGGGCTACAACTGGCTTCGCGACCGGGATGTGCCCGACGAAGCGATCCGCAAGGAGGTCCAGGGGCGCAACACCTTCGAGTCTCTGGCCGCCACCGCCCGCTTCCTCACCGACGAGGGACTCGACGAGGTCATGTTCGTCTCCGACGACTACCACGCACTCCGCGTGGCGGGCATCGCCCGCGAGGTCGGGCTCGACCCCCACGTCTCGGCGGTGAGCGTGGACGGCGCCTCGGTCACCCAGCTCGGGCGCGAGACCGTGGCCGTTGCGATCGGACGGGTCACCGGTTACCGGCGCCTCACCCGCGTCACCGGTTGATCGCGCGTCCTGGGTCTCCCGGCGGACGGTCGTTCTGGTGTGCGATGGCCGGAACCTCTCGGGTAAGGTGTCGCGTCCACCTTCGGGGGTGGTGTAATCGGTAACACAGCAGCTTCTGGTGCTGCCTTTGGGGGTTCGAGTCCTCCCCCCCGAGCGGACCTACGCCTGGCGCGAGGTCATCACATAGGTCCCGGCCCCGGTCGAGACCGCGCAGAGGCCCCCATCGTCTAGCGGCCTAGGACACCACCCTCTCAAGGTGGCGGCACGGGTTCGAATCCCGTTGGGGGTGCCACGGGCAAAGGTCCGGGTACGAGCAGCCTGCAAAGGCCAGCTGACCAGGGGCTTCGTCGTGCTCGGTACGGGTTGTGGCGTCCCGTCCGGTGCCATCGGTGTCATCGACAACCGGCCCGTAGCGCTCGGGTTGTGCCCGAGTTGTGCCAACTTGTGCCCGCTCGGAGATCGAGAAGACTTCGGAGTCCCGGTCGAGGACCTCGAGGACGCCCTGGTGGGGCATGGGTCGGCACAGCAGCGGCCGGGGCGTGGGACGATGGCGTCGTGAATGCTGATCGGTCCGCGGGGCTCGTTGCTGGTACGCCGGTCGATCGGGCGCGCCTGGCCGAGGTGTGCGAGCGCTACGGGATCACCGAGCTCTCCGTGTTCGGGTCGGTCGTTCGAGACGTGGCCGGGCCCGACAGCGACGTGGACCTGTTGTACGTGCTGGCCTCTGGTCGCCACCTCGGGTTCTCGATCAACCGGCTGGAAGACGAGTTGGCCGAGCTGTTCGGACGGCCGGTCGACTTGGTCTCCAAGGCGGCCCTGCACCGGGTGATCCGAGACGACGTCCTGGCGGAGGCTCAGTCGCTGTATGCCGCGTGACGCCCTGCTGCTGACCGAGATCATCGACGCGGGCGAGCGCATCGTCGCCCTCGTGAGCCGTCTCGACCCGGGCGATCCCTCGCGGGACCGCGACCGGTTGGACGCGCTGCTCTGGAACTACACGGTGCTCGGCGAGGCCGCAGGCCGGGTGTGTCGGTGAGGTGGCCGAGGTCGGCGGGTTGCCGATCGGCTCGCTCTACTACTACTTCCCAGGCGGCAAGGAGCAGCTCGGGGTCGCGGCGGTCTCCCATGGCGCCACGCAGTTCGCCGGCTTGCTCCGCGAGGGTCTGTCGGCGAGCAACGACCCCGCGGAGGCGTTGTCGGCCTGCGCATCGTTGCTGGCCGACCGGTTGGAGGCCACCAGGTGGCGGCTCGGGTGCCCGGTGGCCACGGTTGCCCTGGAGTCGGTCAATCGCTCGGTGCCGCTGCGGGACGCGGCAGCCAGCGCACTGCAGTCGTGGGTCGACCTGGTCGCGGCACGGCTCGTCGAGCTCGGGCTGGACGCCGCTTCGGCCGCTGAGATCGCGTGCCTGGCCATCTCGGTCCTCGAGGGAGCGGAGCTGATGGCTCGCGTGCAGGGATCGCGCCAGCCTCTCGACGTGGCCGCAGCTCGCCTCCCATCGCTGGTGCGGGGGCCAGGATGAACGATCGGGACAGCGTCGAGGATCTCATGGCGCCGTGAGATCGCTCCCGGGATCGTCGCCCGACGTGACCCCGGCAGTGGACTCGATCCACGGCTGGGTCGTCGTCGGAGCCGCGTTCGCCTCCATGTTCACCGTCTTCGGTGTCGCCTACAGCTTCGGTGTCTTCTTCGAGCCGATGGCCGAGGAGTTCCGCAGCAGTCCGGGCGCCACGTCGGCCGTGTTCTCGATCACTGCGTTCACGTACTTCCTCCTGGGATCGGTCAGCGGAGTCGCCGTCGATCGTTACGGCCCTCGACGGGTGCTGCTCGTCGGCGCGGCGGCTATGGGTGCAGGACTCGTGCTCACGTCCCGGGTGCAGGCACTCTGGGTCGGCTACCTGACCTACGGGATCGGGGTCGGGGTCGGGGTGGCGTGCGGCTACGTGCCCATGGTCGCGACGGTGTCGGGCTGGTTCGACCACCGCAGAGGCGCCGCTCTCGGTGTCGCCGTGTCCGGCATCGGTCTGGGAACCGTGACCGCCGCACCCTTGGCCGCAGTGCTCATCGACCGCTACGGCTGGCGGACGACCTACGTCATCTTCGGGATCGTGTCGTCACTCGTGCTGGTCGGATGCGCGGCCATCGCAACATCGCCGCCCCGATCGACCACCGGCGACGCCGAGGTCGTCCGGCTCGGCTCCGTGGTGCGCACGACGCGATTTCGCATGCTGTACCTCTCCACGCTCCTCCTGTCGCTCGCCCTGTTCGTGCCGTTCGTGTTCCTCACCCCGTTCGCAGAGGAGCGGGGCATCGGCGAGGTCGGCGCCGCCGTCCTCGTCGCGGTGATCGGTGGCGCGAGCATCGCCGGTCGCCTGGTGATCGGACCCATCGCCGACAGGGTCGGCCACCTCGTCGCCTTCCGCGTCTGCTACCTCCTGATCGGCGCCAGCTTCACCATCTGGCTGGCCGGCGACGCCTACGCCCTCCTGGTCGGCTTCGCCATCGTGCTCGGCGTCGGCTACGGCGGTTTCGTCGCCTTGTCCCCAGCGGTGATCGCGGAGCTGTTCGGGACCGACGGCCTCGGCGCCTTGATCGGCGTCACCTACACCGCGGCCGCCTTCGGCGGTCTCATCGGACCACCGTTGGCCGGCGTCGTGATCGACGCCACCTCGTACCCATGGGCCATCGGCACCTCGTTGGTGCTCGGGCTCGCGTCCTCCGCCGCCCTCGCTGCGGTCCGCGACGGGGCGACGAGCCCGGACGATCGACGGCGTCGAGTCGCACGGTGAACCATTCGAGGGGACGAACCCCGGCCGGTTCGTCGACCGGCGGGCGAGGAGATCCAGTCCGAAGTCACTGCCGCCCCGGAGGCACGACCTGGAGCGGGAACACCAGCTCCCCGTAGAGGTCGCGGTGGAGCGCGTTCCAGTCGCCTGGCCCGTAGCGCAGCATCAGCGGGGTGCGTCGGGTCTGGCCCGCGCCGTGGCATTGGTCGAGCCAGTCGTCGAGGTCGTCGGGCCAGGAGGTGGGCTGGTCACGCCGGGCCGCCCACTTCCGGGCGATCAGGAGCAGGTGTGGCCAGAACGCGGTGCGCAGGTCGGTCACTGTCCAAGCCGGGCAACCCTCCGGCCTGGTATGGGTACGACTGGTAGGATTCCTACCATGAGAGTGACGGAGAAGGGTCAGGTCACCATCCCGAAGGATCTACGCGACGCCTTGGGAATCGGTGCGGGAACCGAGGTGGTGTTCGAACGAGACAGGGACACCATCGTCGTGCGGAAGCTCGGCGACGGCATGACGCGTGGGCGTCGGCTCGCGGCCCGGCTCCGCGGCCGTGGCGACGTCTGCATGAGCACCGACGAGATCATGGCCCTCACTCGGGCAGACTGACGATGGCGCACGGAACCCTGGTCGACACCAACGTCCTTCTCGATGTGCTCACCGAGGACGGCGTGTGGCTCGACTGGGCGCTCGACGCGCTGTCCGCCGCAGCCGAGGGTGGTCCACTCTTCATCAACCCGATCATCTATGCCGAGGTCTCGGTGAGGTTCTCTCGTATCGAGGATCTCGACGACACCCTCCCGCCCCAGGACTACCGCCGGCTGCCCCTGCCGTGGGAGGCGGCCTTCCTTGCCGGCAAGGCCTTCGTCACGTACCGCCACAAGGGAGGTGCCCGGTCATCGACCCTGCCGGACTTCTTCATCGGCGCCCACGCCGCGGTCGAAGACCTTGTTCTCCTCACCCGCGACGCAGCTCGCTACCGGACCTACTTCCCGACGGTGCAGCTCAAAGCTCCACCCAGGTGATCCCTCACCCACCTTCGCCACCACTTCCATGTGGGTCGGCGCAGCAGCGGGGCGGGGCGTGAGACGATGGGGTCGTGACCGCCGATCGATCCTGCTCGTTGCTGGCACACCCGTCGATCGGCGAGCCTGGCCGAGGGGTGCGAACGCGACGGGGTGCCTATGACCGGGTCGGCCGGTCGAACGCGGGAGGAGATGCGTGGACAGCAGTGACCTGGCCCAGGTGCGGCGGACGCTGTGGAAGGCGGCCGACGAGCTGCGGGCCAACTCCACGCTGACGCCGACCGACTACCGCGGTCCGGTGCTGGGGCTCATCTTCCTGGCCTACGCCGAACACCGCTTCGAGGCGGTACGCCCCGACCTGGAGGCCAACGCCACCGCTCGCCGACCGGTCACCCCCGATCACTACCGGGCCCGCTCGGTGCTGTTCGTGCCCGACGAGGCCCGGCTCTCCGGGCTCGTCGGCCGGCCCGAGGGCCACGACCTCGGCGCCGCCGTCGACGCGGCCATGCGGGCGGTCGAGACCGCCAACCCCGAGCTGCGCGATGTGCTGCCCAAGGGCTTCCGCCGTCTGGAGCCATCGACGCTCACCGAGCTGCTGCGGCTGTTCGCCCCACTGCCCCGCACGCTGTCGGGCGACGCCTTCGGGCTGATCTACGAGGACTTCCTGTCGAACTTCGCCATGACCGAGGGCCGCCTGGGCGGCGAGTTCTTCACGCCCTACTCGATCGTTCGCCTCATCGTGGAGATCATCGAGCCGTACCACGGCAAGGTGTTCGACCCGGCCTGCGGATCGGGCGGCATGTTCGTCCAGTGCGCCAAGTTCGTCGAGCGCCATGCGGGCTCGGCCACCCGGGAGCTGTCGATCTACGGCCAGGAGCAGAAGGAGGTCACCGTGCCCCTCGCCCAGATGAACCTCGCCCTCCACGGCCTCTCGGGCGACATCGGCCTCGGCAACAGCTACTACGACGATCTCCACCACTCGGTCGGCACGTTCGACTTCGTCATGGCCAACCCGCCGTTCAACGTGAACGGTGTCGACAAGAACAGGCTGGCCGGCGACCCGCGCTTCCCGTTCGGGCTCCCCCGCTCCGACAACGGCAACTACCTGTGGATCGAGATCTTCGCCTCGGCCCTCAACGACCGGGGCCGGGCCGGGTTCGTGATGGCCAACTCGGCGGGCGACGCCGGGCACTCCGAGCGCGAGATCCGACGCCAGCTCGTCGAGTCGGGCGCGGTCGACGTGATGGTGGCCATCGGGACCAACTTCTTCTACACGGTGACCCTGCCGGTGACCCTGTGGTTCCTCGACAACGCGAAGCGGGGCAGCGACCGCGAGGACACGGTGCTGTTCATCGACGCCCGTCACCTCTACCGCCAGATCGACCGGGCGCACCGTGACTTCCTCCCCGAGCAGATCGAGCTGCTGGCCAACATCGTGCGCCTCTACCGCGGCGAGGACGTCGAGACCACCGACGGCAGCGACACCCTGGTCAAGGAGCGCTTCGGTGACGGCGCCTACGTCGACGTCCCCGGCCTCTGCCGGGTCGCCACCCGGGCCGAGATCGAGGCGCAGGGCTGGAGCCTCAACCCCGGCCGCTACACCGGCACCGCGGCGGTCGCCGACGACGGCGAGGATTTCGCCGAGAAGCTCGCCAGCCTCTACGACGAGTTTACCCGGCTGAGCGACGAGGCCAATGTGCTCCGAGCCAAGGTCGACATCGCCGTCCAGGGGATCCTCGCGACATGAGCCAGTGGAGGGAGACGACGCTCGGCGAGGTTGCCGACCTCCTAGTCGGCTTCGCCTTCAAGAGCGCAGCGTTCTCCGAGGACCCGACCGACGTCCGGCTCCTGCGAGGGGTAAATATCGGTCAAGGGTTCCTTGACTGGGGCCGAGGCGCCTTCTGGCCAGACCACCAGGCACACGGATCCAGGTATGAGTTAGAGCCTGGTGACATCGTCTTGGCGATGGACCGTCCGTGGATCGAGGCCGGTTTGAAACGAGCACGCCTGCGGAGCGGTGATCTCCCCGCTCTCCTTGTTCAGCGAGTGACTCGACTACGGGGGACCTCAGCAGTCCGAACGAGCTTCGTTCACCACCTGATCGGGAGCGAGACGTTCAGCAGGTACATCCAGGGGATGGTGACGGGGACAACCGTCCCTCACATCTCGCAGTCCCAGATCGGCGCATTCACCTTCCGGCTCCCGCCCCTGACAGATCAGGACGTGATCTGCGAAGTTCTCGACGCGCTCGACGATCTGATCGAGAACAACCGGCGGCGGGTGGAGGTGCTGGAGGAGATGGCGCGGGCGGTCTACCGGGAGTGGTTCGTCCACTTCCGGTACCCCGGCCACGACGACGCGGCCCTCGTCGACTCCCCCCTCGGCCCCATTCCCGAAGGCTGGGAGGTGGTGCCGCTAATAGGGGCAGCGCGTGTCACGATGGGCCAATCGCCGAGGTCCGAGCACTACAACACCGAGGGTGTCGGGAAACCGTTCCACCAAGGCGTCACGGACTTCGGAACCCACCTGCCGACTCACCGGAAGTACTGCACCGTCGATGGTCGGAGTGCAACTGACGGGGACGTGCTCGTCAGTGTGCGCGCGCCTGTCGGACGCCTCAATCTTGCGGACACGACGCTCGTGATCGGACGCGGCCTTGCCGCCGTCCGATCCCGCGATGATGGTCAGCAGAGCCTCCTGTTCGGGCACCTGAAGGAAGTGTTCGCCGAGGAGGACTCGATGGGAGGAGGCACGATCTTCAAAGCCATCGGCAAGAAGGAGCTCGAGCAGGTCCAAGTCCTTCGAGTCCCGAGCGAGCTCGCAGAACGCGCTGACCAGGTGCTCTCCGCCAAGTCGGACCTGATCAGGGCGCTGACCTTCACCAACCGACGGCTCGCCTCGATCCGAGACCTGCTGCTGCCGAAGTTGGTGACGGGGCAGATCGATGTGTCGTCGATGGACCTGGAGGCGTTGGTGGCGATCGGTGACGACTTGAGGAAACCGAGCGCCGAGTCGATGTGAAGTCGGTTACTGTTCCGGTTACAGTACCGGTCCCACCCGAGGAGGCCCAAGCCGTGCCCACCCAAGGCGATCACCCGGTGTACCCGAACCCGTCTGTAACGCACGTCGTGCTCGAGGTGCGGTTCCCGTCCACCACCATCGACCCAGCTGCTGCCGAGGCGGGCTTGCGCTCGGGGCTGCGCGAGCACTTCCCGCTGGGCGACCGCGCCACCCAGCAGACGGTCGCGTTCGACCTGGGGAGTGGTGGCACTCAGCTCGAGTCCGTGCTGCTCCTGCGGTATCAGAGCCGAGACCGCACCCGTACGGTCGCCGTGTCGCCCGAGGCCCTCACCATCGAGACCACCGAGTACCTCGGGTTCGACTGGTACCTGGAGTTCCTACGCGAACCGCTTGAAGTGGTTGCAGAGGTTCTGCAGCCCGACGGGATCGTGGCCATGGGCCACCGGTTCATCGATGAGGTGCGCGTGCCCGGAGGCGAGGCCCCCGCAGATTGGAGTCGATGGATCGCCTCACGCCTGTTGGCCCCGAGCCTGATCCCGACCGATGTGGGCCTTGAGACCCCAAGCGCCTGGCACGGATCGATCAGCTACCGCACGAGTGAGGACACCGCGCTCACCCTGCGCTACGGGCCGATGGAAGGCGCTGCCGTCGTGGGCACCGGCGCCACCAGGCGGAGGGGCCCGGATCCCACCGGCCCCTTCTTCCTGCTCGACTGGGACAGCCGCTGGACTCCGAGCGTCGCACCTGAGCTCACCGCCGACGCGGTCATCGAACACTGCCAACGGCTCTACTCCCCCGTACGGGCCATGTTCCACCACCTCGCCACCGACGACCTGCGCGAGGTGTTCTCCGCAGATCCCCCAGAAGGAACCCGATGACCATCATCACCCGCCCAGCCCCCTCGCTCTCGGGCCGAACAATCCCGCTTGACGAGATCCCGCGCCTGGAGCCGGACCGGACGCTCACCATCGATGAGCGGCTGACACCGGTCGAACGATCGGCATCCCTGGTCAATCGGTCATGGGTCCTCCGGTCCGACAGCAACAACCTCCATGCCGAGATCATCGACGGCCACACCGAACTCGTCGTTGAGCAGCTCGAGGCGAACGCTCAGGAGCGGGCAAAGGCGGGGACCACCGCACTCCTCGCTGAGCTCGCCGACCAGGGCTTCGCATGGGTCGACATCGCCCGGCTCGTGGGGGTCAGCGTGCCTGCCATCCGCAAGTGGCGCACCGGGGGAGCCGCCAGCAGCGAGAAGCTGCTCGAGCTGACTCGGGTGGTCGCACTCGTCGACTGGCTCCGGGACGACAAGCTCATCGCGGACGTTGCGTCGTGGCTCGAAGTGCCCTTGTCACCTTCCGCACCGCTCACCCGCATGGACCTCCTGCAACGAGGCAAACACGATCTGGTCATCCGCTCGCTCGTGGGCGATGGCCTCACACCAGCAGCGGTGCTCGACGAGTTCGAGCCCGGCTGGCGGGAGAGCTACTCGTCCGACTTCGAGGTGTTCACCGCAGGCGACGGTCAGCGATCGATCCGCCCCAAGCAGGCCGAGCACCGCTGACCGATGGCCGAGCTGGAGATCCCGAGTGACATCGAGGCTCTCTGCTTGGCGCGCGGCGACGAGGTCAATCCACATCGGCCGCTCTTCACCGGGGATGTCATCGACGGGGTCACGGTCGAGGTCCTGGATGAGGTCGCCCAGCCGGTCGTGATCGTGAGCCACCCGTGTTCGATGCGCGCCGGGGCGGAGCTGGCGCCGCTTCTCCACGTCGCGCCCGTTGTGACCTACCACGCACCTTCGACCGCCGTGTGGCAGAAGCACTTCAAGGTCATGCCGATCGGCGCGGTCGCCAACATGCAACATGCGGTGGTGAAGTTGGACAGGATGACCCTTGTCTCGGCGGGCGCCATCGATCCTGGCCGACGCCTGTACTACTCGACCCGGCATGGGATCAACCTGTTGCGCCAGCGCATGGTGCACCACCTCACGAGGGTCGCCATACCAACGCAGACATTCGACGAGGAGGCCGGCGGGGCCCATGAGGAAGCGGACCTCATGGAGGATTGGATCGACAGCGCAATCGACCTCGGCGCTGATGCTGCGGAGGTGGGGACGGCGTTCCACGATTGGATCATGACGGTCGAGGGGGGCCGCACCCGCCAGGCAAAGCTGCTCGATTCCCAGGCCGTTCCTGGCGTGCGCCGAGCGATGCGCGCAGAGATCAGGGGCAGGTACTCCCCGTGACTCCGGGGGCGTACTCCGAGGACGGGCTCGTCGAGCGGCCGGCGCTCGAGCTGTTGGAGGAGCTGGGCTGGACCGTCGTCAACGCGTGGAGCGAGACGTTCGGGCCGGTGGGGACGCTCGGGCGCGACTCGATGCGGGAGGTGGTGCTGGTCCACCGGCTGCGTGACGCCCTGCGCCTCCTGAACCCCGAGGTGCCCGAGGCCATCCGGGAGGAGGCCCTCGCCGCCATGTCCAGGGACCGGTCGGTCATGGACCGGGTACGGGCCAACCGGGAGGTCCACCGCCTGCTGCGCGACGGGTACCGGGCCGAGTGGACCGACGACCGGGGCGACCAGCAGTACGCCACGGTCCGCTACCTCGACTTCGGCGACTCGTCCCGCAACGACTGGCTGGCGGCGTCGCAGGTGTGGGTGGCCGGGGATCTGCACCGGCGCCGCACCGACACGGTGCTGTTCGTCAACGGGATCCCGCTGGTCTTGTTGGAGTTCAAGGAGCCGAACCGACCGGTGAAGGCGGCCTTCGACGAGAACCTGTGCGACTACCGCGACACCGTTCCGCAGCTGTTCGTCCCCAACGGGTTCGTGATCCTCTCCAACGGCTCGGAGGCCAAGGTCGGCTCCACCTATGCGCCGTGGGAGTTCTTCGGCGACTGGAAGGTCATCGACGCCGAGGGCACCCGAGGAGTCGTCGCCCTGGAGACCGCCGTGCGGGGCACCTGCGCGCCCGACCGCCTGCTGGACCTGATCGAGAGCTTCGTCGCCTACATCGAACGGCCCGGCGGCCTGATCAAGGTGGTGGCCCGCAACCACCAGCTCCTCGGCGTGAACGCGGCGGTCGAGAACCTGCACCGGGTCCGCTCGGCGGGCGAGAAGCGGCTGGGGGTGTTCTGGCACACCCAGGGCTCGGGCAAGAGCCTGTCGATGCTGTGGTTCACCCAGAAGGTGCTGCGCCGCATCCCCGGGGCGTGGACGTTCGTGATGGTCACCGACCGCACCGAGCTCGACGTGCAGCTCCACGGTGAGTTCGCCGACGCCGGGGCCATCGGGGCCGAGGCCCGGGTCCACGCCGCCTCCGCCTCCCACCTGCGCGTGTTGCTGTCCGCCGATCACCGCTACGTGTTCACCCTGATCCACAAGTTCCGCCTCGACCAGACGGCCGGTGAGACGACGATGCCGGTGCTGTCGGATCGCTCGGACGTGATCGTCATCACCGACGAGGCCCACCGCAGCCAGTACGACACCCTGGCCCTGAACATGCGCCAAGCGCTGCCCAACGCCGCGTTCATGGGCTTCACCGGCACCCCGCTGATCGAGGGCGAGGAGCTGACCCGCCAGCAGTTCGGCGACTACGTCAGCGTCTACAACTTCCGCGACGCCATCACCGACGGCGCCACCGTCCCGCTCTACTACGAGAACCGCATCCCCGAGCTCCAGCTCGTCAACGACGACTTCGCCGACGAGCTGGCCGAGCTGTTGGAGGAGGCCGAGCTCGACGACGACGCCGAGGGT
>NZ_DATLXO010000057.1:0-23396 GCF_035575815.1 Iamia sp. | reverse complement strand
GGGGAGCCCCGTGCCGGGTCGGCGGGCGCGGGGCTGGCGGGCCCGGGCGCGGCGGGACGCGCTCGATCGGCGGACGGCGGCGCGCCCGGCGGTGTCTGGGGGTCGGCGTCCACGAGGCTGGAAGCCTGCCAGACCGGCGGGGCCCCGTCGCCGCGTCGACGGGAGGATCGGGCGGATCGGCGGGGCGGGGCGCGGGGCGGGGCGGCGTCGGGGCTGGCCGGGGCACCGGCGACGTGCTCCACTGGTCGGCGTGGGCGTCGATGACCTCTCCGCCGGTTCGTCGGTCAGCGGTGAGGACACCGACCCGCAGCGACGGCGCGCCGCGGTGGCCGAGGCCGGGCACCGGGGCTGTGCCGATCCCGCTCGGGCCGCACTCGACGATCCCAGCCCGATGGTGCGGGCCACGGCCCTGGGCGCTCTGCGCCGGGCCGGTGCGCTCGATGGCCCGGCGCTGGCCGACGCCCTGGCCGACCCGTCGCCCGCAGTGCGGCGCCGGGCCGCGGAGGAGGTCGCCGCCCTGGCCGGCGTGGACGGCACCGGCGCCGTGCCCCCCGGCGTGACGCTGTTGGCGCTGCTCGCCGACGACGACGCGACCGTGGTCGAGGTGGCGGCGTGGGCCTCGGGTGAACGGGTACCGCCCGAGCCCGGGGCCGTGGCCCGGCTCTCCGAGCTGGCCACCGGGCACGACGACGCGCTGGTGCGCGAGGCGGCCGTCGCCGCCCTCGGCGCGGCCGGCGACCCCGACGGACTGGCTGCGATCCTGACCGCGGCGGGCGACAAGGCGACCGTCCGCCGGCGCGCCGTCCTGGCCCTGGCCCCGTTCGACGGGCCCGAGGTGACCGCGGCGCTGGAGCACGCCCGCAGTGATCGCGATTGGCAGGTCCGCCAGGCGGCCGAGGATCTCCTGCGGTGACCGTCCCTCCCGACCCGGGCCTTCCCCCAACTCCCTCCCCGACCCCGGGCGGGCCGTCCTCCCCCAGCCAGGACCCGGCCCCGCCGTCCTCCCTTTCGCCGCACCCCTCGGCCCCCTCGCCCCCGCCCGTTGCGGTCGACCCGGGGCCCGCCCCTCGGGCCCCCGGCCGCCTGCCCGGCACCGGGCCGTCCGCACCCCCCTCAGCCCCCGTCACCATCGCACCCGCGGAGGCGGATCGGGGCGGCTGGGCGACGACCGCCAGCCAGGGACTCCTGCTCGGCCGGTGGGTCGCCGCCGAGCTGGCCGCCCAGCGGGTCGAGGGCATCGCCATCGTCGCATGGATCACCGGCGCGATCGGGCTCCTCTGCCTCGGGGCCAGCATCCCCGTCGACCCGGGATGGCCGCTGATCCTGCTCGGGGTGGTGTTGGTGCTGATAGCGGGCAGCGGACGCCTCGCCCTCGCCCTCGCGGCGGCCGTCCTCCGCCGTCTCGCGCTTCCCCGCCGGGCGCGCCACCTCCGACCCGAGGCGGCCGCGGCTCGCGCCCGGCTCCGCGAGGCGATCGGTGAGGCCGGGGTGCCGGTCACCTTCAGGGCCGCGGTCCGCTTCGTCGCCGCCCTGGCGCGCGGGCACCAACCCCACGCCGGGGTGGCCGGCAACGTCCGGGAGCTGGCGCGTCGCCTCGGTCACATCACCGAGGTCGAGCGCCTGCGCACCCTGTTGGCCGAGGCCGCGCCCGTCCCGCCGTGGCTGGCGCGGCGCGCCGGCGCCGGCCCGTCCGAGGAGGCCGACGGCCGCCCCGGAGACGGCGAGGAGCCCCCGGTCGCTTCGTGATGCCGGCGACATCCGCCCCGACCTCCTACGGACCGGTGACCACGCACACACCCTGAGGGATGTGAATGCTCACCGGTTCGTCGGGTTGGTGCTGCGGTTCCTCCGCGGGGTCGGGCCCGGGTCAGGTGACCCCGGGCCCGACGGCACCATGGCGATGGCCTCGCGGGTCAGCCGGCGATCAACTCGTCGGGTGTGAGCTCGCGGGTCTGGCCCTCGAGGTCGATGAGCTCGCCCAGCTCCTCGAAGTACTGCTCGGCCGCGTCGTACTGGATCAGGCTGAACGTCTCGCCCATGTAGGGGTCCTCCTCGCCGCTGGTCGAGATGGAGACGCCCTCGATGAGCAGGCCGCTCTCCAGACCGTCCATGTTGCGCACCGCCTCCATGATCGCTAACCGGGTCGGCGCCTCGGCCGCCTCCATGGACTGGATCAGCAGGTCGGCCTGGGTCCAGCCGTAGCCCACGATGCCGTTCTCGAGGTCGAGCTCACGACCCTTGAAGTTGGGCCGGTACTGCTCGACGGCCTCCATGAAGGCGACCATGGCCTCGTCCTCCGCGTACTTCGGGTTCTGCGGGTCCTTGAGGTTGGTGAGGCTGATCACGTCGTCCCCGGCGGCGCCGGCGATGCCCATGAGGGTCTTGGAGATGCAGGTGCCCGACACCCAGGTGGTGGCCTCCCAGCCCTCGGACTGAGCCGCCGTCAACCCCGACGGGCAGGCCAGGAGGGTGCCGCCGTTGAAGAAGGCGTCGGCCCCGCTGTTGGCCAGCGAGGTGATCTGGGCCCCGACGTCCGTGGCGGCGACCGGGTACTCCTCGACCGCGACCAGCTCGATGTCGGTGCCTTCGATGGCGTTGCGGAAGCCCTGCTCGTAGGCGTCGCCGAAGTCATCGGCCTGGCGCAGCATGGCGACCTGGGCGTCGGGCTGGTTCTCCTCGAGGTAGTCGGCGAAGGCGTGTGCCTCGAGGGTGTAGGGCGTGAGGCTCGAGCCGATCGTCCACGGGAACTCGGGGTTGCCCCACGCCGGGGAGCCGGTCGCGGCGAGGAGGTTCGGCACGCAACGCTCGTCGAGGAAGGAACGGACGTTGAGGTTGTTGGCCGTGCCCACCACGCTGAAGGCGGCGAAGGCGTCTGTGCCCTCTTGGCCGACCAGCTCCTCGATGTTGGAGGCCGTCTGCTGCGGGTTGTACTCGTCGTCGGCGTCCTCGAACTCGATTTGGTAGGTGTTTCCCGCGATCTCGACCCCGCCGTCCGCGTTGACCTGGTCGAAGTAGGCGGCCCAGCCCCGCGCGATCTCGGCGAACGCCGCCGTCAGGCCCGACTGCGGGTACGACGACACCAGCTTGATGGTGTCGCCTTCGATCTCCGAGGCGGGATCGGTTAGGCAGTCCTCGGTCTCGATGCCCTCGGCCGACCCGCCCTCTCCCTCCCCACCGGTGCTCTCGGAGGAGTCTTCGTCCCGGCTGGTGCACGCACTGGTGACTAGCAACAAGGTCGCCAGCAGAGCCAGCAGGCCACGGTTCACGGATCGGTTCATGAGTGCTCCTTCGTTGGTGGTTCGTCGGCTTCGTTGGTCATCGCTGCGGACGGCGCAGGGCCGAGCGGGGACGCTGCGGACCCGCCTTCCCGGTCGGGGAGGACGCGGCGGGCCAGGCGGCTCAGGCCGCCGACCACGCCTTCGGGCAGCACGAAGATCATGGCGATGAGGGCGCCGCCGAAGATGGCCGGCGACAGCACCTCCTTGCCTTCGATGAGCCCGTCGGTCTCGCGCCGCAGCAGGATCAAGATGAGGGCCCCGACCGCCGGCCCGGCGATGGTGGCGGTGCCGCCGATGACGACCGCCACCAGGAACTCGATCGAGTTGCGGAAAGCGAGGACGGGGTCAGTGGCATCCGCGGCCCCGTCGACCATGACCGACAACGCGCCAGCCACCCCGGCGTAGGCGGCGGACAGGGCGAAGACCCCGACCTTGACCCGAGCCAGGTGGACGCCGACCGTGGAGGCCGCCACCTCTTGGTCGCGCACCGCGACCATGGCGCGGCCGATGCGCGACCGGGTCAGGTTCCAGGCCACCAGGAACAGCACCACCGCGACGACCAGGCTCTCGAGGTACCGCCACTGGTCGTTGTCGAGGAAGGTGATGAGCGAGTTGAAGCCGTCTCGGTCGGGCCGGACGAGCGCCGTGCCACCGTTCCCCTCGATGTACTTCAGGCCGACGAAGGGGAACAGGACGGCCAGGCCCAGGGTGACCAGCGCCAGGTAGAGGCCCCGAACCCGTAGGGCCGGGATGCCGACGAGCACGCCGAGGACCGCCGCTGTCAGCGCCGCCAGCGGGATGGTGAGCTCGAACATCAGGTCGTGCGTGTCCATCAAGATGGCGGTGGTGAAGGCGCCGACGCCGAAGAAGGCGCCGTGGCCGATGGAGATCTGGCCGTTGAAGCCCGTGAGCAGGTTCAGCCCCATGGCCGCGATGGCGAAGTACACGGCCCGGGACAGGTCCTGATTGATCGCCGGCCCGTAGTAGTAGGGGGCGTAGAGGGCGGCGACGGCGACGATCACGCCGACACCGATGCGGAGTTGGGTGCGGGTGATGCGTCCTCCGCCCCCTCCCGCCGTCTTCGCCCGAGCGGGTGCATCGCTGCTGCTCATACTCTCTCCACCACCTTGCGTCCGAACAGTCCGGTCGGTCTGACCAGCAGCACGAGGAGGATGAGAGCGAACGGCACGGCGAGCGCAATGCCCGACAGCGCATCGACGTAGCCCACGGTGAGGGCCTCGGCGATGGCCACGATCATCCCTCCGACAACTGCCCCCACCGGGCTGTCGAAGCCCCCGAGGGCCGCCGCCGCGAAGGCGTAGACGAGGACCAGGGCCATCAGGCCCGGGTTGACCGAGCGCTGCTCGGCCGCGACCAGGGAGCCGGCCAGGGCACCGAGGCCGGCGGCCAGAGCCCAGCCCAGCATGAGCATGGTCGAGGCGCGGATGCCCACCAAGCGGGCCGACTCCGGGTTGGCGGCCACGGCTCGCAGCATGAGGCCGATCTTGGTCTTCTGGAACAGTACGTAGAGCAGCAGGCACTCGACGAGGAGGGCGATGACGAGGGCGATGGTCGACCACGAGACCCGGGCTCCGAGCACCTCGATGATGGCGTCGCGACCGGTGGGATCGCCGGGGGACCCCACCGTCGGCCACGGTTTGGGCATGGGCTCGGCGTCCGTGCTGAAGATGAGCTGGGCCAGAGCGTTAAGGGCGAGGAATAGGCCCAGCATCACGATGAGCACGTTGAGAGGGCTCTTTCCGGGGCCATCGACGGGCCGGATCAGGAACCGCTCGATGACCGCCCCGGCAACCATGCTGGCCACGACTGTGATGGCGATGGCGGGGATGATAGGGAGCCCGAGCGACGTCAGCTTCCAGGCGAAGTAGGTGGAGAACAGCGCCATCTCCCCCTGGGCCAGGTTGAGCAGGCCGGTGGTGCGGAAGATGAGCACGAGGGCCAGGGCCACCGACGCGTAGACAGCGCCGTTGCCGATCCCGGTGAGCACAAGACTGATGAACAGGTCCACGGATCAGAACCCCAGGTAGGCCTTGCGAATGGCGTCGTCGTCACGCAGCTGGTGGGACGGGCCCGACGCCACGATCTGACCGGTCTCGAGGACGTAGCCGCGGTGCCCGATTTCAAGAGCGAGGTTGGCGTTCTGTTCGACCACCAAGACGGTGAGGCCCTCGTCGCGGTTCAGAGCTCCGAGGCGTTCGAACAGGTCGCGGGTGATGAGGGGGGCCAAGCCCAGCGACGGCTCGTCGAGCAGTAGCAGCCGGGGGCGCAGCATCATGGCCCGGGCGATGGCCAACATCTGCTGCTCGCCGCCGCTCATGGACCCCGCAGCCTGCTCACGGCGGTCGCCGAGCCGGGGGAAGACCTCCAGCCAGTGATCGATGTCGCGCCGGACGTCGCCGTCGGAGCGCAGGACGGCCCCGAGGCGGAGGTTCTCCTCGGTGGTCAGGTCCGCGAAGGTGCCGCGCCCCTGGGGGACGTGGGCAATGCCGGCGCGAGCCACGTTCTCGGGGTTGCGAGGCAGGGCGGCGCCCTCGAACGAGAGGCTCCCCTGTGTCGCGATCTCGCCGGTGATGGCTCGCAACATGGTCGTCTTGCCGGCGCCGTTGGCCCCGAGGACGACCACCACCTCGCCCTCGCTCACCGTCAAGTCGATGTCGCGCAAGACGGTGACGGGCCCGTAGCCGCCCGTCACGCCCTCGAGGCGGAGCATCTCGTCGCTCATCGGCGGACCCCGGAGAGGGCGCGCGTCGAGAGCCCGCTCCGATCGGTTCGCGGCCAGCGCTCGCTCATGCGCTGGTCCCGAGGTAGGCCTCGATGACCTTGGGGTCTTTGCGCACGACGTCCGGCGACCCCTCGGCGATGCGGCGGCCGAAGTCCAGCACGACGATGTGGTCGGAGATGGCCATGACCATGTTCATGTGGTGCTCGACGAGGAGCACCGTGAGGTCGTGCTCGTCGCGCAACCTGCGGATGGTCCCGGCCAGCTCGTCGACCTCCGCGTGGGTCAGCCCGTTGGCCGGCTCGTCGAGCATCAGCAGCCGGGGCTTGGCGGCCAAGGCTCGGGCCAGCTCGATGCGCTTCAGGGTGCCGAAGGGAAGACCGGCGGCCGGCCGGGTCGCGAAGTGGGCCAGGTCGAGGCGCTCGAGCAGGCTCATGGCCTCGGCGCGCAGGCGTCGGTCCTCGGCCCGACCCAGGCCCAGCATGCCTCGGCCGAAGCCGACGGTGCTCTGCGTGTGGGAACCGAGCCGCACGTTGTCCAGCACGGTCAGCCCCGGGAACAGGGCGACGTTCTGGAAGGTGCGGGCGATGCCGATCTCGGCGATGCCGTGAGGGGCGACCCGCAGCAGGTCGTCGCCGGCGAAGGTGACATGACCGGTGGTGGCCGGGTAGAGCCGGCTGATCACGTTGAACAGTGTGGTCTTTCCGGCGCCGTTGGGGCCGATCAGGGCGCAGATCGCGCCCTCGCGGATGGCGAAGGACAACCCGTCGAGGGCGACGACGCCGCCGAAGCGCACGCCGACGTCGACGACGTCGAGCAGCGGACCGGAGGCGTCGCCCGCCGGTGCGGCGTGGCTCGCGGTGTCGTCGGGTCCGCTCATGGGTCGGTGGCGTCTCCTCGAAGGGTCCAGGGCACCCGGCACCGGGCTGTGGCGTCGGTCACCACGCCGGTGCGGATCGCCATTCAACCATGTCTGCGACCCGTGCGTGTAGACCCGGCTGATGCGGGGCTACAGGCGCGAGCCCATGAACATGACCTTGAGCTGGTCGTAGGCCTCGATGCACTTGCCGGCCCCCAGCACGACGCACTCGAGGGGTGCATCGACGAGGTAGACGGGGATCTCGGTCTCGTTCGCGATGCGCTGGGCCAGACCCGCGAGCATGCCGCCGCCGCCGACGAGGTTCATGCCTCGGACGATGAGGTCGTGGGCCAGCTCGGGCGGGGCCTCACCCAGGCACGCGATGACCGAGTCGACGATCGCGGTGACGGGCTCGGCGATGGCGTTGCGCACCTCGAGGGGCGAGAGGATCACCGTCTTGGGCAGGCCGGTCATGAGGTCGCGTCCCCGCACCTCGGCCTTGACCTCGTCGCGGACCGGGAACGCAGAGCCGATCGACACCTTGATCTCCTCCGCGGTGCGCTCACCGACGGCGATGCCGTACTCGCGGCGGATGAAGGCCTGGATGCCGGCGTCGATGTCGAACGAGCCCACCCGCACGGCCTGCAGCGCGACCACGCCCCCGAGGGAGATCAGCGCCGTCTCCGAGGTGCCACCGCCGACGTCGACGACCATGTTGGCGACCGGTTCGTTGATGGTGAGCCCGGCGCCGAGGGCGGCGGCCATCGGCTGCTCGATCAGCTGGGCCTCGGCCGCACCGGCCCGCCGGGCGGCCTCGGTGACCGCCCGGCGCTCGACCTCGGTGATGGCCGACGGGACGCAGATGACGACCCGAGGACGGTTGAAGCGACTGACGCCGGCCCGGTGCAGGAGCAGGCGGATCATCCGCTGGGTGATGTCGAAGTCGGTGATGGCGCCCTGGCGGAGGGGACGCACGGCGACGATCGAGCCGGGGGTGCGGCCGATCATCTGCCAGGCCTCGTGGCCCATGGCCAGCACGTCGCCGGTGTTCTGGTTGAGGGCGATGACCGACGGTTCGTTGAGCACGATGCCCTGGCCCCGTGCGTAGACGAGGGTGTTGGCCGTGCCCAGGTCGATGGCGAGGTCGCGCGCCACTGGTCAGGCGTCTCGGTCCGGCCGGGGCGACCGGGTGGAATCATCGGCGTCGAACCGGCGCGGGTTGCGCGACGCGGACCCGTCGGGCGACAGCGCGTGCATCTCGCGCTGGAAGCTGTCGATGCCCGAGTGCAGCGTCTGGGGCTGGCGGCCCCGCAGCCACATGACCACGGAGGCGACGATCACGATCACCACCGGGATGAGGAGGAACACGAGGGGGTTCATCGGTGCACCGTCCCCAGGTCACTGATGGGCCGGGCGTCGGTGCCCCACTCCTCGCCCTCGGACCACGTCTCCTTCTTCCACAGCGGCACCGTGGCCTTGAGGGTGTCGATGCAGTGGGCGGCCGCCGCGAACGCCTCGGTGCGGTGCGGGGCCGAGACGGCGACGACCACGGCGATGTCGCCGACGTCGAGGCGCCCGGTGCGGTGGAGGGCGGCGACCCGGCGCACCTCGGGCCACCGGGCCCGGGTGTCGTCGACGACGGCGGCGAGCCGCTGGACGGCCGCCCCGACGTAGGCCTCGTAGGTGAGCGAGGTCACGCCCTCGCGGCCCGACGCGTGGTCCCGGACGGTGCCGCTGAAGGTCACCACGGCCCCCGAGTCCGCCGTCGCCGCCCAGGTGCCGACCGCCGCCGCCGACAGCGGGGCGCTGGTGATGTCGACCCAGGTGCCGTCCGGGGGCGGGACCGCCTGGGCGCTCGCGGCCCGCGTCGTCGCGGGTCGAGAGCCCGGGGCGGAGGTCGGATCGACCGGTGGCGACGCAGGAGGCGGAGCGGTGATCCCGGGGGGCACCGCGCCATCGTATTGCTCGCCGGGGGCACAAGGTGGTCCCGGGGGCGCGGTCCGCAGCGCCGCCGGCGTCGGTACTCTCACCGATCGTGCCTGATGAGCCCGACGACGGGGTGGATCCCGGAGCGCCCCTCCCCCCGCAAGACCGCCTGTGGCGGCACCCGTCGGAGCTGGCCCGAGTGGGCTCTCCGGCCGCGACCGTCACCAGCACCCGCCGGTGGGGACGGCGGGGGGGCCTCGTCACCCTGGCCGTGCTGTCGGGCATCACCGGTGCCACCGCCACCATCGTGGCCCTGGCGGCCATGGGCACCCTGTCGCCCCGCACGGTGGAGCGCATCGAGCGGGTCGCAGCCCCGCCGGCGCCGGCCGCGGTGCCCACGACCGCCCGCTCGGCCCGGACCGTCGCCTCGTCGGTCGCCCCCGCCGTGGTCGAGGTCACCGCCACCGTCGGGACCGAGCGTCGCCGCGGCTCGGGGGTGGTGGTGACCGCCGACGGCTTGATCCTGACCAGCTCGGCCCTCGTCGCCGAGGCCACGGCAGTCGTGGTCAGGTGGCCCTCGGGCCGATCGAGCGCGGCCACCACCCACGGCCACGACGACCTCACCGGCCTCGCCGCCCTGGCCGTTCAGGGCTCCGGCTTCCCGACCGCGGCGGTCGACCTCAGCCCGCCGATGCCGGGCGAGACGGCGATCACCGTCGCCGCCGGGACCGGCTCGCAGGGACCGACGCTCACCCAGGGGGTGGTCAGCTCGTCGCAGGCCCATGCCGATCCGGAGGCCGGGCGCCTCCTCGGCCTCATCGAGACCGATCGTCCCGTGCCCGGCTGGGCTGACGGTGGCGCCCTCGTCGACGGCGACGGTCGCCTCCGGGGCGTGTGCCTGTCGGTGCCCGCCCACCCGACCACCGGGTGGGCGGTGCCGGTCGAGGTCGCTCAGCGCGTGGCGGAGGACCTGAGCACCATGGGACGCGTCGATCGGGGCTGGCTGGGGATCCGGGGCACCCCATCGGATCCAATGGAGACCGACCCCGCCGGGGTCGGGATCGACGAGGTCGGCGTCGACTCACCCGCCGAGGCGGCCGGGCTGGTCGCTGGTGACCTCATCGTCGCCGTCGATCGCACCCCGGTCCGGTCCCTCGCCGACGTGCAGGCCGCCCTCAACCTCACCCGGCCCGATCAGGTCGTCCACCTCGAGCGCGCTCGCGCCGGCGAGACGACGACGGTCGAGGTCACCCTCGCCGAGACGCCCCGCTGAGAGGCCGCTCGACCCTCAGCGGCGGGCGCGCCGACGCAACCCTGCCCAGGTCCCGGCGGCGAGGCCGACGGCGAGGACCCCACCGCTCACGCCGAGGGCCAGCTCCTGGCGGCGACGAGGGCTGAGCGTGGCCAGGGCGGTGGCCGGCGTGCCGTCAACGAAGGCCTCCTCGTTCGAGTGGGCGGGGATCCAGCCGTCGGCCTTGAGCCGGTCGTTGGCGATCACCCACGGGTGGCGGGCGTAGGACCGGAGGCCCGGCGGGGTCGGGGTCAGCCGGAGGCGTCCGCGCAGGCGCGCCACGCGGTCGCCGACCGGCGGGGGCAACCGCAGCTTGGGGGTGCCGGCGTCGAGGGCCGTGTACTCGGCGCCGCGCAGCCAACCGTCGGGGGCGACGTTGCGGGCCCCGTCGAGGTGAGCGGTGGCGGCGAGGACCACCGCGGCAGCGAGGTCGTCGACGTGGAGGAACTGGGCGGGTGGATCGCCCCCGAGATCCGCGACCCGGCGGGCGGCGTGGAGGGCCTGGGCCAGCCAGCCGATCTCGCCGTCGTCGCCGACGACCGGAGCCGGGCGCAGCACGGCGGCGGTGGCTGCGGGGTGGTCGTGCCGCCACTCCGCCACGTGCCGCTCGATCTCGGCCCGCTGCACGGCGAAGGCCAGCTCGGGGCCGGGCCGCAGGGTCGCGTCCTCGGTCAGCGGCAGGGCGTTGTTGGCCCACGCGCCGTAGACGGTGGCCGACGAGAGCACGACGACGTGCGCGACGCCGGCGTCGCCCGCCGCCTCGAGCAACCGCTGGGCCGCGGTCACGTCCTCGGCGCGGTCGATCGCCGGGTCCTCGTCGAGCGTCGGTCCGAACGCCGAGGCCAGGTGCACGATGACCGCCGCCCCGTCGATGACGGGCTCGAGGTCGTCGACCAGCAGGTCGATCGGCCGGTAGGCCGACGCCCCCCGATCTCCGGCGCCCGTCGCGGCGAGGGCGAGGACGGGCCTGGCATCGGGGGCCCCGCGCAGCAGGGCGACGACACGGCGGCCGAGCGCCCCGTCGGCTCCGGTGACGACGACACCGCCGGTGACCGGGCCGCCGTCGAACGCCCCGGCGGGGTCGCGGAGGGGAACAGCTGCCATCCGCATACGATGCCGTCGTGCGTCCCGAGCCGCCACATCGCGCCCCCTGCCGGCGCCTCATCCCCGACCCGACGGAGAGCCCGGCCCAATGAGCGGCGGTGACCCCTTCGGCGGCATGCCCTTCTTCGGCGACCTGGGCCGGATGATCGGCCGTCAGGGCCCCATCTCGTGGGACGCCGCCCGCCAGATCGCCCACAGCATCGCGACCGAGGGCGAGGCCGAGCCCAACGTCGACCCGCTGGCCCGCATCCAACTCGAGCAGCTGGCCCGCGTGGCCGAGCTCCAGGTGGCCAACGCCACCGGCCTCGACGCCTCGCTCTCGGGCGCCGGTGTCGCCATCACCCCCGTCACCCGCACCCAGTGGGTGAGCCGCACCCTGGATGACCTGAAGCCCCTCTTCGAGCAGCTGGCCCGCTCCCTCACCTCCGACGTCGGCCCGGGGGTCGAGGGCGGTGACCACCCGGCGGTGCCCGACCCCGCCGCGCTCGACCCGCTCGACGACGATGCGTCGGGCGCCTGGATGGGCCAGCTCATGGGGATGCTCCAGCCCATGACCCTCGGCATGGCTGCCGGGTCGATGGTGGGACACCTGGCCACCCGGTCCTTCGGCCAGTACGACCTGCCCATCCCCCGCCCGCGACGCGACGAGGTGATGGTGCTGCTGCCGGCCATCGACGCCTTCGCCGCGGACTGGGGGCTCGGCGTCGACGACGTGCGCCTGTGGGTCTGCCTCCACGAGGTCGCCCACCACGCCGTGCTCGCCATCCCCCACGTCCGCGACGAGCTCTCGGAGCTCATCGAGCGCTTCGTGGCCGGCTTCCGCCCGGACCCGATGGGCTTCGAGCGGGCCCTCGGCGACCTCGACCCGTCGGATCCCTCCGGCCTCGAGTCCGTGCAGCGCCTCTTCACCGACCCCGAGGTGCTGATGGGGGCGGCCAGCTCCCCCGCTCAGGACGAGGTGCGCCCCCGCCTCGAGTCGCTGGTCACCGCAGTCGTGGGGTGGGTCGACGACGTCATGGACCGCGTCGGGGGCAGCCTGGTCGGCAGCTACCCGCAGGTGACCGAGGCCGTCCGCCGGCGGCGGGTCGAGATCAGCCCGGCCGACCGCTTCGTCGAACGCCTCTTCGGCCTGAACCTCACCCAGGCTCGCTGCGACCTGGGGGCTGCCTTCGTCGACGGCGTCGTGGAGCGGGCCGGCGAGGAGGGCCTGGCCCGCCTGTGGGAGTCGCGTGCCACGCTGCCCACCGCGCCGGAGCTGGCCGCCCCGGGTCTCTGGCTGGCCCGCATCGACATCGACGCCGGACGGGACTGAGGCCACCGCCCGGCGGCGCCGAGCGAGCGCGCCGGGCTACGACGTCGTCATCTCGTGCTGCTCGCCTGCGACCTCGAGCACGTACCCGGTGGACGTCACCTTCTGGTCGATCCGCACGATCACCGACGTGCTGTCACCGCCACCGTCGGCCGGAACCCTTCCCCGGAGGGTGAAGATCCCGTGGAGGCCCTCGGTCTCATCCATCCGCTCGCCGTTGATGAACAAGCTGTACTGGCCCGTCCCGAGCACGCTGATCACCCGGGCCTCGACCTCGATCTCGTTGCCCTTGTAGGTCGCCTTCGCCGTCTCGGACTCGGACGTCTCCCTCTGTGTTGGGGTCTGATCTCCCTCTACCCGGCGATCGCCGGGCTCACGCCGGCACCGACACTGGGACGCGACACGTGGCCGCCCGGCGCCGCGGCGGCACGCCCGACAGGGGCCACCCGTGCCCGGACCGCAGTGTGGCTCTACTCGGGCGGCGCAGGGCCCGGGGCGAACACGGTGGGCGACGGGGGCGGCACGAGGTCCCGATCGACGTCGGGGTTGCGCGGCCGAGGCGGGGCACCAGCGTCGGTGCGTGAAGGCGGCGGCGGAGGCGGGTCACCAGCGTCAGTGCGCGGAGGCGGGGCCGAGGTCGCCCGGACGGGCCGGTCGGTGGGCGGCGGCGAGACCCGGCGCACCTGGTGCGGCAGGGCGGCCCCGATGCCGGGTCCGGCGATGAGGGTCAGGTCGGGGTCCGGGTGGCTGCCTCCCACCTCGGGCGCCGCCGCGGCGTCGCCCCGGCGAGGGGTGTGGGCCCGCACGCGGCTGGTCACGGCTCGGGTCGAGGTGCGCAGCTGGTGCTTGGCCCTGTCCTTGCCCTGGGTCATGGCCTCGTCGATCAGCACCGCCTGGCGGCCGAAGTTCGACGACGTGGCGCCGGTGCGGTGGTTCCAGGCCGACAGGCCGATGACGTAGGAGAAGGCGGCGAAGCCCGAGACGAGGGCGACCGCCAGGTACGCGAGGCGCAGGTCGACGGGGACGAGGCCCAGCATGGCGCCGAGGACCCAGATGAGCTGGAAGCGGGTCTCGAACTTGGCGAAGAGGCGCCCGCGGTTGGCGTCGGGGGCGTCGCGCTGGACGATCGAGTCGAAGGCCAGCTTGCCGGCCGTGGCGGCGACGCCCACGACGCCGCCGAGGAGCGCGGCGCCGAGCACGCCCCCGATCAGCAGGGCGAGCACGCCGGTGCCGACGGTGAGCACCAGCACCGAGATGAGCATGCGCTCCTCGGGCCACACCTGACGCAGTCGGGGGGCGCCGACCGAGCCGAGCAGGGTGCCCGCCACGCTGACGGCGGCCACGATGCCGAAGGCGGCGAGCTGGTCACTCTCACGGAAGTGGAACGCGAAGTAGAGCGTGAGGAAGCCGACGATCCCTCGCAGCAGGCCCATGCCGCCGGCGGCCAGCAGGACACCCACGCTGCGCAGCTCAGCCTTCTCCTCGGCGGTGGGGGCGGCAGGAGCCACCGCGACCTTGGGAAGCTGCAGCGCCAGGCCGGCGGTGACGGCGAAGGTGCAGAACGCCAGGGCGAGGGCCGGGGCCGGGCTGTCGTCGAACAGCGTGAAGAGCAGCGCCGCGGGCAGGACCCCGACGAAGCCCATCAACCCCGAGAGGAGCTGGAGCTTGGAGTTGGCCTCGACGAGCTCCTCGTCGCTCGTCACCACGGCCGGCACGAGCGACGACCGGGCGATGCCGTAGCCCTTCTGGGTCACCAGGATGGCGAAGGCCGCCGGGTAGAGGAGCCAGGTGTCGGTCCGCCCGATCAGCAAGAAGGAGAGCAGGCCCCGCACCAGGGCTGAACCGATGACGATCCACCGCCGACCGCTGCGGGCCCGGTCGAGGGCGGGGCCGATGAGGGGGGCCACCACGGCGAAGGGGGCCATGGTGCAGAGCAGGTAGAGGAAGGTCTGGTCCCGGGCCTCGGAGGTGGCGGCGCCGAAGAAGATGGTGCCGGCCAGCGACGCCGCGACCATGGCATCGGCGGCGGTCGACGCCGCGTGCGTGCGTGCCAGGCGCATGAAGGGAGTGACGTTGAACGCGGCGTTGGTCGCCCCGGTGCGGGGTGGGATCAGCGGCTTCTTGCCGCGCGTGGCCTCCACCGGGCCCATGCTACGGGCCCGCGGGGCCATGCCCGGGGCCGGCCTCGTCCCCAGCCGAGCGGTTCGCCGGGCCGGGGCGGCGGCCGCGCTACGCGGCGTACTTGTAGCCCAGGCCCCGGATGGTGATGATGAGCGTCGGGTGGGCGGGGTCGGGCTCGACCTTGGCCCGGAGCCGCTTGATGTGGACGTCGAGGGTCTTGGTGTCCCCGACGTAGTCATGGCCCCAGATGCGATCGATCAGCGTGTCGCGGGTGAGCACCCGACCGGCGTGCTCGAGGAGCAGCGCCAGCAGCTCGAACTCCTTGAGCGGCAACGAGATGTCCTCACCCCGGATGACCACCTCGTGGCGCTCGGGATCCAGGCGCACCTCGCCGGCCACCAACGCCTCGACGCTGCCGTTGGCGGCGATCACCTCGCCCGGTGACCGTCGCAGCACGGCGCGCATGCGCGCCACCAGCTCGCGCAGCCGGTAGGGCTTGGTCACGTAGTCGTCGGCCCCCACCTCCAGTCCGACGACCGTGTCGATCTCGGCGCCCTTGGCCGTGACCATGATGATGGGCACCGTCGAGCGGCGCCGCAGCTCCCGGCACACGTCGATGCCCGACACCTTCGGCAGCATCACGTCGAGCAGCACCAGGTCCGGCTTCACCGCGTCGAAGAGGTCGAGGGCCTGGGCCCCGTCGCGCGCGACCTGCACCCGGAACCCCTCGCGGGCCAGCCCGACGGTGAGGGCCTCGATGAAGCTGTCCTCGTCCTCCACGACGAGGACGGTGGTCGTGGCGCTCATCGGTGCACCATCACGTCATAGGGAGGTTTCACGGACATGGTCGTCGCCGGGCACCGACGAGCGCCGCCGGCTCCGCAAGCTCCGCCGCCGGAGAGCCCGTACCGCCTGATTCGCTCGCTGCGCTCGCTCATCGGTTACACGCTCCGGGGGTTCGACGGCTCGGACGAGACGGCGGCAGTTGACTGCGGGTGGACGCGACCGGCGCGGCGGGGGACACCGGGACGTGCCGGCCGACCGCTCATGCCGATCTCCGCGACGCGGACGGGTCATCGGTCGCACCCGCCAGGGCGACGGGACCGGGGGCCGCAGGGATGTGGACCACGAAGGTCGAGCCCTGGCCCTCGACCGAGCGCACCGTGACCTCGCCCTCGTGGTTGGCGACGATGTGGCGGACGATCGAGAGGCCGAGGCCGGTGCCGCCGGTGTCGCGGCTGCGGGCCCGGTCGACCCGGTAGAAGCGCTCGAAGACCCGCTCGAGGTCGCGGGCCGGGATGCCGAGCCCGTGGTCCTCGACTTCGATGGCGACCCGCGTGCCATCCGCGGTGGCCCGCACCTCGACGCCGGAGCCGGGGGGGGAGTACTTGACCGCGTTGTCGAGGAGGTTGGCCACCGCCGAGACGAGCTGGCGGCGGTCGCCGACGGCGCTCACCCTCGTCGACAGCTCGCCCACCCCAATGGCGATGCCCCGCATCTCCGCTGCGGGGCGGATGCGGTCGGCCGCCTCCTCGAGCACCAGGTGCACCGGCACCGGCTGGCGCACGGCCTCGGTGCCGGCCTCGATGCGGCTGAGCTCGAGCAGGTCGTCGATGGTGCGGCTCACCCGGAACGACTCGCTGACCACCCGCTCGGTGAGGCGGTGGGCCACATCGGGGTCGGGCTCGGCCAGCAGGGTCTCGGCCAGCAGGCCGATGGCCGCGACCGGGGTCTTGAGCTCGTGGCTCAGGTTGGCCACGAAGTCGCGCCGGACGGCGTCGATGCGCCGGGCCTCGGTGACATCGTCGGTGATGACCAGCGCACCTCCGGGTAGGGGTCGGGCGGTGACGGCCACGACCCGGTGCGGCGGCCCGAACAGCTCCACGGTGCGCTCGCCGGGCACGCCGCGCAGGGCGTCGGCCAACAGCTCGTCGACGGCTCCTCCGACGAGGGCGTCGCCGTGGCGCGAGGCGGCGACCTCAGCGGCGGCGTGGTTGCGGGCCAGCACCCGGCCATCGACGTCCGCGACCACCACGCCCTGGGGGATGGCGTCGAGGGCCCGACGTAGGTGCGCGGCAGCGTTGTCCGCCAGGGCGACCCCGGCCTGTGCCTCGGCCCTCTGGCGCTCGAGGGCGGGCAGCCGGGCGACGTCGGCCCGGAGCCGCCGCACCCGTCGGGCCAGGGCCACGACGACCACGGCGAGGACGGCCGCGACGACGAGCGCAGCCCCGGTCACGTCAGGCCGTCTCGCCCGCCGCGGGTCGCACCCGGCGCGCGTCATCCGCGCTCAGCCGGCGATCGATCTCGGCCGCCGCCGGCTGCCACTCGTCGGCCCGGATGCCCGTCAGGCACGTGACGGCCACGTACCCGGAGTGCACCAGGGCGGTGTCGGATCCGGGGGGCAGCTCGACCGAGGTGTCGACCAAGGAGAACTCGAGGGTGCCGGCTCGTGGTTGGTGCAGGGCCGCCCGCACGGTGCCGAAGGGGGCCAGCTCGGCCCACCGGGTGCCGCGCAGCTCGCGGCGGTCGACCGGGGGCACGTTGACGTTCAACAACGTCTTGGCCGGAGCGGTCTCGATCCAGCCGAGGGCGGCGACGGCGACGGTCGCGGCGGTGTCGAAGCGGGGTGACGGGGTGACGCCCACGCTCACCGCCACCCCCGAGATGCCGAGGTTGCCACCGGTGAGCACGGCGCCGACGGTGCCGGAGTGCAGCACGGCGCGACCGGTGTTGTTTCCGGGGTTCACGCCGGAGGCGACGAGCTCGGGTGGCTCGCCGAAGCCCCCGAGGCGCGCCGCCATGACGCAGAGGGCGGGTGGGCCGACGAGGCTCCACGCGGGGAGGTGGGGGGCGCCGGGGATCTCCGCCGGGGTCACCACGAGGTCGGGGCCGCTGCCGAGGTCGCCGATGGCGGCGCCGTAGCCGCTGTGGTTGCGGTCCGACGCCACGACGAGGACGTCGTAGCCGGCGCCGTCGACGGCGATGGCGAGGGCGTGGAGGCCGGGCGCCTCGATGCCGTCGTCGTTGGTGACGAGGACCCTCACCGCCGCGCTCCGTTCGACCCGGACGCCATCATTGCCGCATCCCCTCGTCGCAGGTCACATCCGGGCGGGTTCCCATCGTCGGGCACCAATGAGCGCTGGCGGCTCCGCACGCTCCGCCGCCAGAGAGCCCGTACCTCCTGGTTCGCTCGCGTCGCTCGCTGACTCACTGGGCCACCTCGCCGGGGCCTCGGTCGGTGGCGTCGGTGGGCACGTCGTCGCCGGAGGACAGCAGCGAGCGACGGACCACCTCGCGGGCCGCACCGGTCTGCTCCGGCAGCCACCCGGTGACCATGTACCGCACCCGCTCGCCGATGTTGACGGCGTGGTCGCCGATGCGCTCGTAGTAGCGACCGATGAGGGCCAGCTGCACGGCGGCCTGCACCTCGAAGGCCCCGGCCTGACTGGCCTCGAAGATCTCGGCGATGTACTCGCGGTGCAGATCGTCGAGGCGGTCGTCGAGGTCGTCGAGGGCGGCGGCCATGGCCGCATCACCGTCGGCGTAGGAGTCGATGGCCAGGCGGAACAGGCGGGCCGCCTCGTCGCCCATGCCGCTGATGAGGCCCCGCAGCCGAGGGGTGTACTCAGTGCCGTAGATGCGGCGGGCGCCCTTGGCGATGTTGACCACGAGGTCGCCGCTGCGCTCGATCTCCGAGACCATCCGCACCGCGGTGATGAGACCCCGAAGGTCGCCCGCCAGGGGCTGCTGGAGGGCGAACACGGCGTAGCACTGCTCCTCGGTCTCGAGGGCCAGCTCGTCGAGCGGGTCGTCGCCGTCGATGATCTCCTGGGCTCCGCCGAGGTCGTGGTCGAGGAGCACCTGGGTGGTGCGGGGGATCCCCTCGGTGACGAGCGCCGCCATGTGGACGATGTCGCCCTTGATGGTGTCGAGCTGCTGGTGGTAGGTGCGCCTGGTGGCCATCGGGTCCCCAACGAAGTCGGCCATCACCGGATCTCCGCGGTCAGGTGGGCGGGGTCGCCGGTGATGAGGTAGCGGAGCCGCGCCCCGATGATCGCCGCGTGATCCGCGATGCGGTCGAGGGAACGGCCCGCCACCAGGGTACGCACCGCGCACAAGACGGCATCGGGACCCTCGATGCCGATGATCTCGCGGCTGAAGCGCTCGGTGAAGGCGTCCATGGGCCGGCCCTGGGCCAGCTCGGCGGCCAGGCCCAGGTCCTGGGTCGACCACGCCCGCAGCGCGGTGCGGTACGCCTCGACCGCGGCCTCCGACATCGAGAGCAGGATGTCGTAGGTCGCCGGATGCCGGTGGAGGACCTCCCAGTCCGGAGCCAGCTTCACCACCCGGAGGGCCAGGTCACCGACCCGCTCCAGCTCGGAGAGCACCCGCAGCACCGACACCACGAAGCGCAGGTCGCCGGCGACGGGGCTCTCGCGGGACAGCAGGTCGTAGCAGCGTTCGGTGAGCGACACGTTCATGGCGTCGATGTCGTCGTCGGCCGCCACTGCCGCCGCCGCCACCTCCACGTCGCCGGAGCGCAGCACCTCGCGCATGCGCTCGAGGTTCTCGTCGACCCGCACGCCCATCAGCTCCACCTGGAGCCGGAGCTGCTCGAGCTCGGCGGCGAAGCCCTGGCGCACCGGTCCCTCCGAGACCCCCACGGCCTCAGCCGAACCGGCCGGTGACGTAGTTCTCGGTCCGTTCGTCGGACGGGTTCGAGAACATGGTCTCGGTGCCGTCGAACTCGACGAGCACACCGGTGCGCGTGTCGCTCTCCTCGTTGACCTCGGTGGTGAAGAAGGCGCAGCGGTCGCTGACCCGGGCCGCCTGCTGCATGTTGTGGGTCACGATGATGATCGTGTACTCAGCCTTGATCTCCTCCATGAGGTCCTCGATGCGGCCCGTGGCGATGGGGTCGAGGGCCGAGCAGGGCTCGTCCATCAAGATGACCTCCGGGTCGACGGCCAGGGCTCGGGCGATGCAGAGCCGCTGCTGCTGGCCACCGGAGAGCCCCATGGCGGAGGCCTTGAGCCGGTCCTTGACCTCGTCCCAGAGGGCGGCCCGCCGCAGGCTCCGCTCGACGATCTCGTCGAGCGCCTCGCCCTTCTTGGCCAACCCCGCGACCCGGGGCCCGTAGCTCACGTTGTCGTAGATCGACTTGGGGAAGGGGTTGGGCTTCTGGAACACCATCCCGATGCGGCGCCGGACCTCCACCGCGCTGACCTGCGGGTCATAGAGGTCGACGCCGTGGTAGTCGATCCGACCACCGACCCGAGCGATCTCGACGAGGTCGTTCATGCGGTTGAAGCACCGCAACACCGTGGTCTTGCCGCACCCAGAGGGCCCGATGAACGCGGTGACCTCGTTCTGGCGCACGACCAGGTTGATGTCGCGCACCGCCCGGAACGTCCCGTAGTGGACCTCAAGGTCCTGGACGTGGAACACGATGGTGCGATCGTCGTCGAGGGGGCGCCTGGAGGCAGCCTCAGAGGCCATGTCCACCCGAGGCCTCGGGTCGCCCGTGGTTTCGGGCTCGGTGTCGGTCTCGGGGGGCACGGGGCTCACCTTCTCTTCTCGAAGCGGTTGCGGAGCACGATTGCAGTTCCGTTGGCCAGCAGCACCACCAGGAGCATGATCACGATCGCCGCTGCGGTGAGGGCCTCGAAGCCCTGCTGGGGGCGGCCGGCCCACGTGGTGATCACGATGGGCATGGCGGTGAAGCGCTCCTGGAGCTGAGCGACGTCGAAGAAACCGGTCTGCTGGCCGAGGCGCCCGGTCACAGCGCCGACCAGGATGAGGGGGGCGGCCTCGCCCAGGGCCCGGGCCAACGACAGCACCGTCCCGGTGAGGATGCCGGGTGCGGCGTAGGGCAGGACGTGGGCCCGGATCACCTCCCACCGGGTGGCTCCGACGCCGAAGCCGGCCTCGCGGATGCTGTCGGGCACAGCCCGGATCGCTTCGGCCGAGGTGATGATCACGATGGGGAGCACGAGGATGGCCAAGGTGACGCCGGCGGCGGCGGTGGTGCGGCCGCCGAAGAAGAGCCCGCCGCCGAGCCAGTCGGGGAAGAGAGCCAGCGACTTCACGAAGATGGCGAAGCCGAGGATGCCGAAGACGATCGACGGCACACCGGCCAGGTTGCGGATGTTGATGTCGATGAACCGGGTGAAGGCGTTCCGGGGGGCGTACTCCTCGAGGTACAGCGCGGCGCCGATGCCGATGGGGAACGCCAGCCCGACCGTGAACACCCCGATCCAGAAGGTGCCCCGCAGGCCCTGGAAGATACCGGCCTCGTCGGGCGACGTGCGCAGGTCGCCGCTCACGAAGTCGCCCAGCCGGGTGCTCAGCACCGGCCACCCCGTGACGGCCACGTCGACGAGCAGGATGAGCAGCGTCACCAGCGAGATCGCCAGGGCCCCGATGATCAGGATCCGGAACCCGACGCCGCGGGTGTCGGCCCGCTTGCCCTGCAGGCGGGCCCGGACGGCGTCGGCCGCCACGGGAGCACCGCGACCGATGGTGTGCGTGACGGCCATCGTCGGCCTCCTAGTACTTCTGGCGCACGCGGCGCACGTAGCGGTCGGCCACGACGTTGAGCGTCATGGTGACGAGGAACAGGAGCATGCCGACGAAGAACAGGCTCTGGAACGTGAGGCCGGCACCCTTCACCTGGTCGGTGCCGGAAGCGACCGAAGCCATGGCCGCGGTCATGGTCAGACCGGGCTCCAGGGCATCGGTCGAGAACAGGGCCCCGCCGCTGCGCCCGCCGGCGATGAAGACCACCATGGTCTCACCGATGGCGCGCGAGACGGCGATGATCAGCGCGGCGACAAGGCCCGAGACCGCCGCGGGGAGCACCACCTTCAGCGAGGTGGTGACCTTGCGGGCGCCCATGCCGTAGGAGGCCTCACGCAGCGAGTCAGGGACCGAGCGCAGGGCGTCTTCGGAGATCGAGGCCACGAGCGGGATCAACAGGATGCCGACGCCGATGCCGGCGGCGAGCATGTTGCTCTGCGTCGCGCCGGTGAAGAAGCGCTGCACCAGCTCGGGCGAGATGAACGTGAAGGCAAAGAACCCGAGCACGACGCTGGGGATGCCGGCCAGCACCTCGAGCGCGGGCTTGAGCACCTTGCGGACACCAGGTCGGGCGTACTCCGAGAGGTAGATCGCGGCCCCCAGGCCCAACGGCGCGGCCACCGCCATGGAGATGACGGTGACCATCAGGGTCGTGACCACCAAGGTCTTCACGTCGTAGATCCCCCGCCGGGGGAACCAGCCCTTGGTCCAGAGGGTCTTCCACTCGACCTGGCTGATGAACGTCCACGCTTCGCGCACCAGGGAGTAAACGATCAGGGCGCTGATCACGATGGCCAGGGTCGCCGAGATCTGGAGGGCGATCCGGACGATCTGCTCCCGGCGGTGGCGCCGGGGGTTGCCGGCCAGGTCGTCGAGGCTGAAGGGCGGGCGGTCCACCGTTGCGTTGGCCATGGCTCGTCTCGGGGGCTCGGGGAGGGTACGGGAGGGGTTGGGACGACACGACGATGTCCCGGGTCCGGAGCGGCTCCGGACCCGGGCATCTCAGCAGGTCAGGTCAGCCCTCGCTCTCCTCGCGAGTGCCGGTCTCCTTGGCCTCCCAGGCGTCGACGCTGGTCTGGAACTCCTCATCCTCGAGGGCGACGTAGCCGACCTCGGTGGCCGACGCGATGCCTTCGTCGCTCACGTAGAAGTCGACGTAGGCTTCGACGGCCGGGTTCGACTCGGCCGACTCGGCGTTCACGTAGATGAACAGCGGCCGGGCGATCGGGTACGAGCCGTCGGCGACGGTCTCGGCGGTGGGAGCGACGCACCCGTCGCCGCCGTCGACCTCGAAGCTCTTGACCGTGTCCCCGGACTCCAGGGCGAAGGCCAGACCGACCCACCCGAAGGAGCTCTCGCTCCCCTCGATGCCGGCGATGATGGCGTTGTCGTCGGCCTGCGAGGAGTAGTCGGGCCGGGTCTGGGCCTCTTGGCCTCGGTCCTCGTTGAACTCCTCGATCACGATCTCCACGAAGCTGTCGTAGGTGCCGGACTCCTCACCGGGGGCGGTGATGTCGAGGCTGGCGTCGGGGAACTCGGTGTCGGACCCGAGCTCGGTGGCGATCTCCTGGGCGTCGGACCAGTTGGAGAAGCCCTCGGACTCCGGGCCCACCAGGGCGTAGATGTCGGCGAAGGTCAGGCACTCGATCTCGTCGAACGCCGGGTTGGTGATCACCGAGAGGCCGTCGAGGGCCACCTTGATCTCGATGTACTCGACCTCGTTCTCCTCACAGGCCGTGATCTCCTCCTCGGTGATGGCGCGCGAGGCGTCGGAGATGTCGGTCTCACCGTTGCAGAACAGCTCGAAGCCGTCACCGGTGCCGGGACCGTCGACGTTGACGACGACCTCGGGGTCGACCTCTTCGAACATCTCGGCCACCGCGACCGAGATGGGCTCGACCGTGGAGGAGCCCGACACGTTGACGGTGCCTTCGCTGCTCCCGCCGCCCTCGCTCTCGCCGCCGCCGCCGCTCTCGGTGCCGCTGTCGTCTTCGCCGGTCGCCTCGGAATCGCCCTCGCCGCCGCACGCCGCGGTGAAGAGGAAGGCGGTGACTACGAAGATCAGGCCGGCCTTGCGGAATCTGGAGTGCATCTTGTGTGGGTCTCCTCAGGAGGCTTGTGGTGGGGGTTCCGGTGCACCCGGACCCGGGCGGCAACCTACGGAAGCCAGGTGTCGGCTCTCACCGGCG
>NZ_DATLXO010000056.1:0-2353 GCF_035575815.1 Iamia sp. | reverse complement strand
CTCCCCGAAAGGGATCTCCATGCACGCCGTCCGCACCGGATCCGGCAAGCCCCTGCTCCTCGTGCACGGCCTCGGGTCGAGCCTCCGCAACTGGGATCCGATCCTGCCCCTGCTCTCGGCCTCGCGTACCGTCATCGCCGTCGACCTGCCCGGCTTCGGCGAGAGCCCGCCGCTGAACGGCGAGGTGACGATGGCCAGCCTCACCGACGCCGTTCAGGCCTTCATCGAGGACGAGGGCCTGGGCGACATCGACGTGGTGGGCAGCTCGATGGGCGCCCGCATGGTGCTCGAGATGGCCCGTCGGGGCCACGCCGGCACCACCGTGGCCCTCGACCCCGGCGGCTTCTGGAGCGACGGTCAGCTCAAGGTCTTCAACGCCTCCATCACCGCGTCGGTGGCCCTGGTCCGAAGCATCCAGCCCGCGCTGCCGGCGCTCACCGCCAACGCTGCGGGGCGCACCGCTCTGCTCGCGCAGTTCTCGGCCCGGCCCTGGAAGCTCCCGGCCGACCTCGTGCTCACCGAGCTGCGGGGGTTCAAGACCTCCGTGAGCCTCGACGAAGCGCTCTCCTCCCTCGTCCACGGCCCGAAGCAGCAAGGTGCGCCCGCCGGTTCGCTCCAGGGCAAGGTGGTCATCGGTTGGGGCTGCCAGGATAGGGTCACCCTGCCCAGCCAGGCCCGGCGCGCCACCGAGCTGTTCCCCGACGCGCGGCTGCACTGGTTCGACCACTGCGGGCACTTCCCCCACTGGGACCAGCCCGGCCCGACCGCCGAGCTCATCCTCGCCGCCTGAGAGCGTGTCTTGAAAACGTGTGTTCGCCATCCACTGTCATGGCGCGCGAGTGTTCGATGGTGGGGGGATGGAGCAGCGGCAACGTCGGTACCCATCTGATACGAGCGACGCCGAGTGGGCGATCTTGGAGCCGCTGGTCCCACCGCCGAAGTCGGGCCCGGCACGGCGAGGACGCCCCGCGTGGCCCCGCCGCTCGGTCGTCGATGCCATCTTCTACGTCGTGCGCACCGGGTGCTCTTGGCGGCAGCTCCCGGCCGACTTCCCACCGTGGCAGACCGTCTACGGCCACTTCTCCACCTGGACCGCCGATGGCACCCTCGAGGTCATCCACCGTCGCCTCCGCGACGCCACCCGCGCCGCCGAAGGCCGCGACCCGATCCCCTCCGCGGGGAGCATCGACGCCCAGAGCATCCGCTGCGGCGACACCGCCGGGGCAGCCACCACCGGCTACGACGCCGGCAAGCGCACCAAGGGCCGCAAGCGCCACGCCATCGTCGACACGCTCGGCCTGCTGCTGGCGCTCACCATCACCGCGGCCAACGTCCAAGACCGCGTCGCGGCGGTCGACGTCACCCGCCAGGCGTTGCGCGAGCACCGGGGCCTGCGTCGCATCTGGGCCGACGGCGGCTACACCGGCCGCTTCGTCACCTGGACCCAAGCCACCTACGGAGTCACCGTCGAGATCGTCAACAAGCTCGAAGGCCAGACCGGCTTCACCGTCCTCCCACGCCGCTGGGTCGTGGAACGCACCTTCGGCTGGATCACCCGCTGCCGCCGCCTCCAAGTCGACTACGAACGCCGCCCCGAACACGCCCACGCCATGATCCACTGGGCCATGATCGGCCTCATGACCCGCCGCCTCGCCCGCACCACCCCCGACCACACCGTCACCCCCTACAACTGGTAACCCCACAAATTCAAGACACGCTCTGAGACCCTCCCGGCCTCGTCATGGTCCTCGTTCAGGGCCTGGGAACGGACTGGTAGAGTGGTCTCAATGGAAGCGTCCATCGACTCCGTCGGGCGCATCGTGATCCCCAAGGGCCTGCGCGATGCTCTGGGGCTCGTCTCCGGGTCGTCGGTCGACCTCAGCCTCTACGGGTCAGGCCTCCAGCTGGTCCCGTCGGGACGGACGGCGCGCCTCGTCGAGTCCGACGGTGTCCTCGTCGCCGAGTCCGACATCGCAATCGACGACGACACCGTGCTGGGGCTGATCGACGCCGGCCGTCGATGACAGAGGTGGCCGTCGCACCACCGTCGCCGTCCCTTACGTCCTGCGGTCGCACACCGCTCACGCCCTCGTGGACGGTCACCTGCGCTCGCTGTCGCCCCGGCTGACGGCCCACCCGCTGGCCGAGTCCTACTCCGTCCTCACCCGCCTGCCCGCTGACGCCCGGTTGGCACCGCCGGACGCCGCTCGCCTCCTCTCCGCCCGCTTCGGCGACACGGTGGCGCTCGACGATCTGGTGGCCTGTTCGCTACCAACCCTGCTTGCGCCGGTGGGCATCGCCGGGGGAGCCGTGTACGACGCGCTGGTGGCCCTTGCGGCCCGAGGTGCGGGCC
>NZ_DATLXO010000055.1:0-42310 GCF_035575815.1 Iamia sp. | reverse complement strand
GCCTCGAAGAAGGCCAGGTAGGGCTGCTCGGCGTCGTCCGCACCGGGGTGGTGACGGGCGATGGCGTGATCGGCCAGGCGCCGCACGAGCGCGCGGTCGGGGTGGGTGGCGGCGTACTGAAAGGTGCCGACGCGCAGGTGGCTGGCCGCCACCCGGGCCAACACGGCACCCGGCAGCATGGTGTCGCGGGCGATCCGCTCGCCGGTATCCACCACGGCCAGGGCCCGGGTGGTGGGGATGCCGAGCGCACCCATGGCCTCGCCCATCAGGTACTCGCGCAGCATCGGGCCGAGGGCGGCCTTCCCGTCGCCGCCGCGGGCGAAGGGGGTCCGGCCCGAGCCCTTGAGGTGCAGGTCGCGCCGGTGGCCGTCGACGTCGGAGACCTCGCCGAGCAGGAGGGCCCGGCCATCGCCGAGGCGGGGTGAGAACCCACCGAACTGGTGGCCGGCGTAGGCCTGGGCCACGGGCGAGGCCCCCTCGGGGGTGGTGTTGCCGACGAGGACGTCGACACCCTCGGGCGTCCGCAGCGCGTCGGGGTCGATGCCGAGCTCGGTGGCGAGCTGCTCGTTGAGCACCACCAGGCCGGGGGCGGGCACCCGAGCCCCCTGCCAGGGCTCGTACAGCCCCTCGAGGTCGCGGACGTAGGTGTTGTCGAAGGCGAACAGCGGCGGCGCGGCGACGCTCATCGGGTGAGGATACCGGGCACCCTTTGACGCGCGACCGGCCCGAGCGGCGCGAGGGGGGATCAGGTCGTGGCCCGCCCGTCGACCGGACCGGCCCGATCGGCGGCTTCGTCGGACCTCGGCGCGGCGAGGGCGAGGAGGCCGGAGAGGGCGGCGACGCTGAGCGCCACGAGTTGCGCCACCACGTCGGCGGTGTCGAACGGATCCAGGTGCGTGGCGTGGTACAGCAGGTGGGGCGCCCCCAACAGGAGCGCGGCGCCACCGGCGGCCCGGGCCACGAGGACGCTTCGGGTCACGAGGGCGAAGCCGGCGACGAACGCCAGCGCCAGGTTGAGTCCGCCCACGTCGCGCACGAGGTGCTCGTTGAACGGGCCATCGACGGCGACCCACACCCGGCCGGCGCCGGGGAAGTCGTCGTAGAACGAGCGGGGGAAGGCCTGCGCCCACACCCCCACCACCAGGCTGCCGGCGGCGATGACCACCAGGGCGATGCGGTGCAACAGGGTCATCGGTCCTCCTCGGTGCCAGTGGGCCAGGACGTCCGGATCGACGGGTGGGCCGGGGTCCAACCCGTCTCCTCCGTGAAGCGGTGGTGCGAGACCCGGAGCGATCGCGAGACCGCCCGGGTCGAGGGGCTGAGGTCGGTCAGGCGCTTGGGCACCGAGCGGGGCGGCTTCTTGTCGAGGGCGGCAGCCACCACCCGGCCGGCCTCGGCCCGGGTGAGGGGCTCGTCGTCGGCGATGTTGTAGGGACCGGACGGGGCCTCGAGGGCGGCGGCGACGGCCGACCCTGCGTCGTCGGCGTGGATCATCGACACGTAGCCTTCGGGGTCGCCGATGAACGGGTTGAGTCGGCGTCGGGCGGTAGCGTTCATCGTCTCGGTGTGGGACGACCCGGCGGCGTAGAACTGGGCGAAGCGGAGCACCACGCCGGCGCCGCCCGCCTCGGCGAACCGGCGGACCTGCGCCTCGGCGGCCCCTGCGGCGCGAAACAGGTCGTCGTCGTGGGAGATCGGGCTGTCCTCGTCGATCCAGCGGCGCCCGGCATCGAGGTACGGGAAGCAGATCGCCTCCTGCACGTAGCGGCCCGCACCGGCGGTGAGGGCGGCGTCGACGAGGTGGGCCGACGCCTCGGACCGCAGGCGGTCGTTGGTGGCCCATGCCCCGCGGCGGGCGGACCGGGCCATGGGTGGGATGTTGGTGGCCAGGTGGACGACTGCCTCGTGGCCCACCACCGCAGCCGCCACCGCGGACGCGCCGAAGAGGTCGACGGTCACCGGCTGGCCGCCGAGGCGGCGGACGAGCGCGGCTCTCTCGTCGGTCCGGGCCACGGCCGTGACCTCGTGGCCGGCCGCCACCAGGGCGGGCAGGGCACGGGTGCCGACGACACCCGTGGCCCCCGTCAGGAACACCCTCACGGTCGGGACCTCCTTCTGACCTGCACCTCTTGGATCCACTCCGCGCCCTTGACGAGAACGTCCTCGGGCACCGTCGTGACCACCTCGGCGAAGAGGTCGGCGACGGTGGTGCGGGCCAGCTCGGCCCGCCACGCCTCCTCCGCCTTCCACATGGCCCGGGCGATGTGGCAGGCCTTGCGGTAGGCGGCCGGGTCGGCGCTCACCGACGGTCCCCGCTGGCGGATCTCCGAGCACCGGAAGGCGGTGTCGTCGCCGTCGACGGCCACCACGATGTCGAGCAGGGTGATCTCGTTGGCCGGTCGGGCGAGGCGGTACCCGCCCCGCGGCCCGGAGACCGATGCGGTGATGCCCGCCGCGGTGGTGGCCTGGAGGTGCTTGGCCAGATAGGCGGGAGGCACCTCGTGGTACTCAGCCAACCGGGCCGCGGGCAGTGCCTCGCCATCGGACAGGGCGGCCAGCACCGTGCAGCAGTGCACGGCCCACTCGACCCCGTCGCTCATCCTCACATCCCGGACAATAGACATCCCGGATACCCGATGTCCATATACAGATCGGCGCGCGCTCGGTGCCTACGCCTGCCCCTTCGCCCGGGGCCGACCTCGGCGGCGCGGGCGATGAGCGGCAACATGCGCGTGGTTGAGCCTTGCTCTCCTCCGATTGGTCCGGCACAATCGGGGGCCTCACGGCGGAGTCATACCGGGCGGTGTCGGCGTGTCCCTCTGCGCCCCCTGCGCAGCCGGCACCCGGTCCTTCGTTCACGTCACCGGGCCGAGGCACGGGATAGCATCTCGTCTGCGATGCCGAACGAGCCTGCGCCTCAGCGCCGCGAAGAGAGCCTTGAGCTGTCCGTCGAGGAGTTGTTCTGTCGCGCCCGCCCGCTGCCGCCTCATGACGAGATGGTCATCGACGACCTGACCCAGGAAGAGGGCGAAGCCTTCCTCGCTGCGATCCGGCGGTGAGCCCAGCCTCGACCAGGGGCCCGATCGTCATCGACACCGATGTCTTCGGTGCCGATCTGGTTCCAGGGTCGCCGCTGATCGCCCGTTACGAGCCGCTCATCGTCGGCCGTCCGGCCTTCATCTCGTTCCAGACCGTTGCCGAGCTCCGCTTCGGTGCAGCGCTCCGCAACTGGGGCCCGGCGCGGATGCTGAAGATGGACATGCGGATCGACACCGCGGAGATCGTGCACACGGGTGCCGCTCTCATCGAGGCCTACGTCCGGTTGCGCGTCGACTGCCAGCCCGTCGGGCATGCGCTGGCGCAGGCGCGTGACGACGCCGATCGCTGGATCGCCGCAACGGCCATCCGCCTAGGCGTCCCCCTGGTCTCGAACGACAAGATCTTCACCGGCGTTCCTGGCCTCACCCTCGAGTCGGTGCACACGGCTGAGCCCCGGACCCAACCCCCTCTGGCATCGCTGGCCCCTGCGGTAGAGGCCAGCAGCGCTGACCGAGGCAAGGAGCATGCCGACCAGGTTCGGTGCTGCGATCTCGGGCTGCCGAGCGAACGGGTCGTCGACACATAGGTCACGAATCCGCAGGTCAAACGACGAAACCCCCTGCTCGGCAGGGGGCTCCGCTTGGAGCGGACGACCGGATTCGAACCGGCGACCCTCACCTTGGCAAGGTGATGCTCGTCGGAGACTCGATGGCGAGAACGCCCAGGTCAGCAGCGGTGCCGGGACCCTGATCACGGCCGATTGGCACAATTCCCGGCACGATCCGCACCTACGTGTGGCCGAGTACTGAGCCCTGCCAGCCAGTTCCACGGCGTGCCACCCCGTTCGCCTCGAGCTGTTCCGCCAGTTGCGACGTGAGCATGATTGGCGAAGACCTCCTCGAGGAACGCCGCCGCCGGCGCAGGGCAGGTGATCCACGCATCACCCCAGAGGGCCGCGAGATCCTGTTGCGGCTGACGACGGGGGACCTGATGGACGAGTTCCAAGCCGCGCTCGACGCCGACCTCGAGCGCGATGCGCTCCGCGAGGGCAACGGCAGCGAGGACCCCTGACCCCGCCGACGCCGGCCCCGCCGCTCAACCTCGCCTGGGCGGCTAGATCACGGTTTCGTCCTCTTCGACGGCCGCTGGCAGGTCGAACAAGGCGACGTAGCTGTCGTACCGATAGACCCGGTAGCGCTTCTTGCCCGTCGTCTCTCGCAGGATGGCCGCGTCGACGAGGCGGTCGAGCATCTTGTTGGCGGTGGTCGGCGACACGTCGAACCGTTCGTGGACCCACTGGGCGTTGACGAGCGGCTGCCCATAGAGGGCATCGAGCAGCCGGAAGTCGTTCGCAGCGCCACCGGTGTCACCGAGCACTGCCCGGTCGGCCTCCCGCAGCTGGTGGACTGCGCCTGCTGTCTCGGCTGCCGTCGCGGCTGAGTCTTGGACGCCGTCGAGAAAGAAGCCGAGCCACCCCTCCCAGTCTCCCCGCTCGCGGACCGCCATCAGGCGCTCGAAGTAGGCCGTCCGATGCTTCTTCAGGTAGGTGCTCAGATACAGGACCGGCTTGGCCAGCACCTGCCGTTCATGGAGGAGCAACGAGACCAACAGTCGACCGGTGCGTCCATTGCCATCGGCGAACGGATGGATCGTCTCGAACTGGGCGTGGGCGAGGCCGGCAGCGAGGAGGGTGGGCAGCTCCGTCTCGTGGAGGTACTTCTCGAGGTCGCTCATCGCCTCCTCCATCACTGGCACGGGGGGCGGCACGAAGGACGCAGTGGCGAGCGTGCAGCCGGGCGGACCGATCCAGTTCTGCGTTCGGCGGAACTCCCCCGGCGTCTTCTCGGCGCCTCGCCCGCTTCGCAGCAACGTCGCGTGGACCTCGCGAAGCAGTCGGTTGCAGAGCGGAAGTTCGTCGAGACGTGCGACCCCGTGGTTGAGCGCGGCGACGTAGTTCACGACCTCCCCGACATCGAGGTTCGGAACGGCTGCCCCCTCCTTGAGCTCGAAGGCGAGGACGTCATCGAGGGTGCAATCGGTCCCCTCGATGAGCGAGCTGAGGAGTGCCTCTTGGCGCACGTACATGGCGAGGAAGAGGTCAGCGTCAGGCAGGGACCGGGCGAGCCCGTCAAGCCTCCCGATCGCCATGTCGGCGTTCGAGAGCTTGGCAACGAGGTTGGTGGCGATGAGGTCGACAGGAGGGTCGGGCGGCAAGGGCGCCGGTTCGAACGCGACGTAGCCTTCGAGCTGCTTGCGGCAGTAGCCGGCCCGGGAACCTGACTTCACCCGACCACCGTACCTCTTAAGTCCAGAATAACGTTGATCTATGGAATAAGCAGTCCGTGGTGGCGGCTTAAAGGCAGCCTCGCAGTCCCAGGCCGCGGCTATCCGCTCCATGTTCCAGAATTTGGACTCAGGCTGGACTTAGCGAGGCGGCCGAGGCTCCGGCCAGCTCTGCTTGGACCGTGACGCGATCGCCGTCGCGGCGCACCACTCGAGCCCCTAACGGCGCCTCGTCCTCGTCCCCGATCAAGACGTCGTCCCCGGGGCTCGGGTCGAACGTGGAATCACCGGCACGGGGCCCATGCGAGATCCAGCAGACCACGACGAGGTCACCTTCATCAAGCAGCACACGCTGGGATGACCGGTCGGCCAGGAGGAAGTCACCGAGGCCCGAACCGGGCACGGCGTCGTCGGCTGAGGGCCGCGCCGAGACGCCGTGTCTGCGACGTCTCACTCTGCGAGGGCAGCGGCGAACGCGTCGTCCTCGTCCTGTGACAGCCCCTCGATCACCAGTGCGTAAGCTGACGGGACCACAGAGGGGCAGCGTTCAGCCGATCGTCGATGAGGTCGGTTAGCCCCAATGCCGTTCAGTTAGGACTACAGCGCACGTGGCGCAATCCCTCCTACGCCGACTGGCGCCCGCGGCCCCAGGACAACGAAGTGGGTTGGAGCATCTCGATCGGCAGGCTCGAACGACTGGTCGAGAGCGCAGGCTGACCGACACCCGTCGAAACGCCCCGAAGTGCCGATCGGGAACGATCCGTGTCGGAGCTGGGGGACGGCGTTGGCGGCTTCCGGTCGCCATGGTCCCGATCGAAGCGAGGCCGCTCGGCTGGCACAATTTCCGGCACAGTTCGCAACGGCACAGCGGAGAACGCCCTGGTACGGGGCGGTACCACCTGGACCCTCCCGGTCGGCGACCGAGACACGAAGCCGCAGGTCAAACGACGAAACCCCCTGCTGGGCAGGGGGTTCCGCTCCGAGCGGACGACCGGATTCGAACCGGCGACCCTCACCTTGGCAAGGTGATGCTCTACCAGCTGAGCTACGTCCGCATGAGCCGGTGATGGTAGCAGTGGCCCCGCACCCGGGCACACCAGATGGCGCCCGCAGCACCCGACGACGGGCTACTCCTCGGGGACGAGGGCAGCCTCGAGCAGGGAGCGACCGGTGGCGCTGAGGGGTAGGGCGGCGGCGTGGGCCAGGGCCTCAGGGCTCATCTTGTCCGCCGTGCGGCGCAGCACGCCCACCGTCTTGTCGCCCATGAGCTCGGCCGCCTCGTCGAGCTGGACGGTGAGGAAGGCGAGGCAGACCGCATCCTCGTGGGTCTGCACCGCCGGGACCCGGCCAAGGCCCTCCTTGCGGATCAGGCGCCGGGCCAGGGCGATCGTGTCGTCGTCCCAACCGTGGTCGCCCAGCAGGCTGGCGACATCATCCGCGTGGCGGGCCTTGGCCGCCGTGCGCCAGCGCAGGTAGCCGGCCCGACCCTCGGGATAGTCCGAGCGAGGCCGCTCCCAGCGGCGCAGGTGGTGCGCCCGCGCCGCCAGCCGCTGGGCGGGGACGGCCTCCTGATCGAGGCGGTCGACCCACTCCGACGCGATCCGCCCGAGGGTCTGCTGGAGCGGCCCCTCCTGCCCGCTGACGGTGACCCGGTCGGGGTCATCATCGTTGGCGGCGTCGATGGCCGCCGCCGTGCGCGCCTCGCGCTCGTCGGCCGCCGGATCACCCATGGACCGGGGCCGGGTCAGTCCGACGGCGGGCGGAGGTCGATGCGCAGCACCAGCACACCGTCGTCGAGGGACCCCTCGGCGTCACCGATCATGGCGAAGTCCTGGAAGTCGGTCTGGGCCTGCTCGACGAGACGGGTCCGCTCGGGGCCGGCGACGGGCGGCAGGTTGCGGCGCTTCACGGCCTGGGCGCGCTCGCGGAAGCGGGCGACCATGGCATCGACGTCGAGGTCCTCAGGCATGGCGGCCACGCTACCGGCCGTTCGAGCGCCCTGACGCCGACGGCGCCGACGGCGGCGGCCCGTCGGTGGTCGACCGGCGACCGGCGTCGCCCTCCGATGCCGGGCCCGTCTCCTCATCGGTCGACGGCGCCGGAGCGGCCGGCACCCGGATGGAGGGCTGACCGGGACGCACGAGCACCCGCTCGGCGTCGGGCGTGCCCAGCTTCTTGGCCGGTGCGTCCACCCGCCGGGGCCGACGGGGCGGATCCGCGTCGATGACCGGCGGACCGCCATCGGCGACGGAGGGCTCGGGCGGGGCGGGACCGTCGGACGCATCGACAGTCGCCGTCTCGTCAGACCCAACCTCAGAGCCGTCGTCGTCGGGCGCCTCGTCGATGGAGTGCTCGTCGTCAGATGCCTCGTCGCGGAGCGCCTCGTCGGCGGAGTCCTCCGATCGACCCTCGTGGCCGTTCGCGGCACCGGCGGTGCCCTCGGCCCGGTCGCCCTCGTCGCCGTCAGGCTCGCTGACGTCCGTCGCGGTGCTCTTGGCCGGCCGAACCACAGCCGCGTCGGTCCGTCCCCCCTCTGGGTCGTCGACGCCGTTGCGGGCCGACCCATCCCCGACGTTCGTCCGTCGGGTCCCGGGACCGTCGGCCTTGGTCCGGTCGGTGGCGGGGCGAGCGCTCGTCGTGACGGGGGTGCGCGTCGTGGTGGCCGTCCCCCCGGGTGTGCCGTCGCTGTCGTCCTCTCCGCCCCGCGCCGTCGCGACACGGGCGTCAGCGGACCGGGGCTCGCGGCCCTCGGCCTCCGCCCGCCGGGCCTCGAGACGCTCGGCCGAGCGGCGGGGGTTGGTTGCCCGCACGTAGATAACCAGAAGCGCCAACAGGCCGAGGGCGACCACGCCGAGCGCGATCACCACCGTCCACACGGCGCGGAGGTCGGCGTCGGCCTGCTCCTGGGCTGCCTCGCTCGTTTCGTCGGCCTCGGTCACGTCGCCGCCCTCCCCGGGGACCGACGCCACCGGTGGCTCGTCGCCCGCAGGCGGGGTCGGCTCCGAGGGGTCGGCCTGCCTCGTGACCTCGACGGGGGCGGCCAAGGCGACAGGCGCGCCGGCGATGGACAGCCCGATGGCCAGCGCCGCCGCAGCGGCGCCGCCGCGCAGGAGCGACAGGGGGCGGGGAGACACGATGGGGGCGATGCTATCGGCGGCCACGTCCTGGCCCGGCCCAGCCTCGGTCGACCGTCGGGCCGATGGCTCCCGTCGGCTGGCCGGCTACCAGCAGGCTGGCGCAGCGCGGTCCTCAGCCGGTGAAGCGAGCCTCGGCGTGGTGACCGGCCCGGGCGAGGTCGGTCCGCCGACCAGCGCCACCCCTGCGAGTCCGGTCCGCGCGCCTCGGCGTAGTGGTCCCAGACCGCCGGCATGAGGATGGCGGTCCGAGCGCCGATGCTCCAGCCGATGGGCAGCTCGCCCCGCCGGGGGCTGTTGCAGGAGCCCGGCTCGATGTAGCACTCCTTGGGGACGATCGTGTTGTCGTCGTCGCTGCGGACCACGACCACGTTGACCTGATCCCGGGTGCGGGGTGCGGGCTCGTCGGTGGGATCGTCCAGACGGACCCGAGGGGTGTCGATGGCCCTGGCGGTCGACGTCGTGGGGTTGGTTGTCACACCCTGGAGGTACGTTGTTCCCATGGTCGATGTGGCCGAAGCGGCCCCCTCTGCGACAACCGAACCCGGCGACCTGGCCGCCTTCGTCGAGACCGACCTCGACTCGTGCACCGACGCGGAGCTCATCGACCGGCTCCTCGATGCACAGCGGATGCGGGCCCGGCTCGACGCCTGTGTGGTCGCTCTCACCGACCGCTTCGACGCCCGCACCGTCTGGGCCGCCGACGGTGCCCACAACGCCCCCGGGTGGGTCGCCGCCCGGGTCGGGGTCTCCTACGGGCAGGCCAAGACCGACCTGGCCCTGGCCCGCGACCTGCGCAGCCACCCGCAGATCACCGCTGCGCACCGGGCCGGGCGCCTCACCCAGGCCCAGGTCCGGGCGCTGCTCACAGCCCGCAGCGGCGGCCTCGAAGACGCGTTCGACCTCTGCGAGGAGGTCCTCGTCTCCGAGGTCGCCACCGCCACCCTCGCCGCAGGGCGGCGGTTCCTGGCCCGCTGGACCCAAGAGGTCCGCGAACGCTTCGCCATCGCGGAGCCCGACGGCCCCGAACCCGACGGCGGCGGGGTCCGGTCCCGGGCCTGGCTCTCGCCGGTGGGCGACCGGTGGGCCGGGCAGCTCGACCTCTGCGCCGAGAACGGCGAGAAGGTCGCCAACGCCATCGACGCCCAGATCAACGCCCTGTGGACCACCGGGGTGTTCCGCACCGACGACGGCCTCGACCCCTCTGAGCGACGGGCCATCGCCCTCGTCGAGGTCATCGAGCGCGGCACCCGCGGCGGCGACGACGACGGCACCGCCCGCCCCCTCATCCTCGCCCTCACCACCACCGCCACCCTCACCCAACCACCCCCCGGCGCCACCGACGGGACCGGCAGCGAACGCGGCTGCGAGCCACGCCCCCGCGACCACCGATCCGACCACATCGCCGACCCCAGCGGCCCACCCCCGCCGTGGCCCCTGCCCGGCACCGCCGGCGCCTCCGACCTCGACGACCCCGAGAGGGGCCTCGCTGCCGACGGTCAATTGGCCGACGACCCCCTGGGCGACGATCTGCTGGCCGGGCTCGACCCGCTCGCCCCCTACCCCGCCATGCTCTCGGAGCTGTCCCGCTCGGGGCCGGTGCACCCCGACGTGGTCCGGCGTCTGGCCTGCGAGGGCACCGTCATCCCCGTCTACGTCGGCCCCGGCGCCGATCAGCTCAACATGGGCCGCGCCATCCGCATCGCCAACCGGGCCCAACGCCGCGCCCTGCGCATCCGCGACGGCGGATGCCAGTTCCCCGGGTGCTCGGTTCCGCCCGAGCACTGCATTGCCCATCACCTGGTGTGGTGGGAACACGGCGGTCGCACCGACCTCATCAACCTTGCCCTGCTCTGTCGCCACCACCATAAGTTGGTCCACGGCGGCGGCTTCACCATGACCCGCGGCCCTGACGGCACCCTCGTCACTACCCGCACCGACCGAGAACCGCTCACCGCGCCCCTCCGCGCCCGCAGCCCCCTGATCCGCACCCGACCACCCCCCGGTGCACCACCCCGAGGTGCACCACCGGAGGACGACGCCGGTGAGATCGCAGCCGAACGCCGCCAGGCCGACTACCTGACCCGATGCCGCATCAAGGATCTCATCCGCCAGGCCGAGGTCGCCCGCCACTGCCGGCGCCGCGACCCCTCCGACACCACCCCCCTCCGCAGCTGACCCGGCCCGACGGCGACCAGCACCCGACACCATCCGCAGACCCCACCGAGCCCACACGACGAAGCCGCAAGGAACCGCCGGCTTGCCAAGATGGACGTTCCGGGCGGCTCGGCCAGACCGACCGGGGGCAACGAGATCAGGCGCCGGGTCAGAGGACCGTCAGCTCCTGGCGAAAGCTGGCCGCCGCAGCGCTAGGTCTGGTGCCGGGGACAGGAGTAGGTCGTGCGACCGCCCACGGTGCGGCGATCGAGCGGACGGTGGCAGCGCGGGCACCGCCCGTCGCGCGAGCGCTGGATCTGCAGATCGCCGGTGTGGGCGCCTCCCCGCTCGGTGAGCAGGGCGATGGTGGCGGCGAGGTGGCGGTGGAGGCGGGTCACCTCGCGGGGCTCGAGCGAGGTCGCCGGCCGGGCCGGGTCGAGCCCGGCGCGCCAGAGGGCCTCGTCGCAGATCAGGTTGCCCACACCGGCCAGGCGGGCCTGGTCCATCAGCCGCGCCTTGAGCGGCGCCTGGGATCGGGCCAGCAGGTCGCGCAGGGCGGCGCGGCCGACGGTGGCCGCATCGGGGCCGAGGCGCTCCTCGTCGGGCTCGAGCTCGACCCCGCCGAGGCGCCGGGGGTCGACGACGGTCAGATCTCCCCCACCCTCGAAGCGCAGGCCGAAGCGGTGCCACACCGGGTCGTCGCGACCCGTCGAGTACTCGAGGCGCTCGATCGGCCCGGCGCCGTCGACGAGCAGGCGACCGGCCATCCCGAAGCGCAGGCCGAGCACCGGCCCGTCGGTGTCGACCATCAGCAGCTTCCCCCGGCGCCGGGTGCCGGTGAGGGTGCGACCGGCGAGGGCGGCGGTGACCACCTCGGGTTCGACGCCCTTGCAGAACCAGGCGTCGGGCGCGTGGACGGCGGCGATGCGACGGCCCACGGCCCGCTCGGCGACGCGCCGGTAGAGCTCGACCTCGATCAACTCGGGCACGGAGCCGCCCGTCGAGGTTGCCTCACGGGCGAGGGACGGCTCCGGCCGCCGTCAGGGCCCGGCCGAGATCGGCGCGCAGGTCATCGGGGTGCTCGAGGCCCACCGACAGACGGATGGTGCCCGCGCCGATGCCGACCGCCGCCAGCTCGTCGGGCAGCAGGTTCACGTGGGTCGTCGACGCCGGGTGGGTCACGAGGGTCTCGGGGCCTCCGAGCGACGACGCCAGGCGGGCCAGCTCCACGGCCTCGACGAAGCGGCGCCCGGCGTCGATGCCCCCGGGCAGGTCGAAGCAGACGAGCCCCCCGAGGTGCTGCATCTGGCGCAGAGCCAGCTCGTGCTGGGGGTGCGACTCGAGGCCGGGGTGGCGCACCTCGGTGACCCGCCCGTCCTTCTCGAGCCACCGGGCCAGCTCGAGCGCCGAGGCCGACTGGCGGGCGAAGCGCACCGGGAGCGTCCGCAGGCCGCGGATGCCGTTGGCGGCGTCGTAGGGCGACGCGGTGGCGCCCTGCAGCACGGCGAAGCCGGTCAACCAACCGATGAGCTCGGCCGAGGCCGCGACCACGCCCAGGGTGGCATCGTTGTGCCCGGCCATGGCCTTGGTGGCCGAGTGCACGACGAGGTCGACGCCGTGGGCGAGCGGTCGCTGGCCGAGGGGCGTGGCGAAGGTCGAGTCGACGACGGTCATGGGCCCGGCGATGGCCCCCAGGGCGTCGAGGTCGACGAGGTCGAGGCGGGGGTTGGCCGGGGTCTCCACCCACACCAGCATCGTCTTCCCCGGCCGCACGGCCCCGGCGAGGGCGCCGGGCTCGGTGCCGTCGACGAAGGTGACGTCGATGCCGAAGCGCGGGCACACGGCCTGGAGCACCAGTTGGGTGCCGGCGTAGATCTGGCGGGCGGCGACGATGTGGTCGCCCTGCGAGCACAGGCCGAGCATCACCGCGGTGACCGCGCCCATGCCCGAACCGAAGGCCCGCGCCGCCTCGGCGCCCTCCAGGTCGGCCACCGCGTGCTCGAAGTCTGAGACGGTCGGGTTCCCGTAGCGGGAGTAGAAGCGGTCGCTTCCGATGGAGGTGGCGGCGGCCTGGGCCTCGTCGACCGAGTCCGACACGAACGTCGAGCTGGCCCAGATCACCGGGGCCAGCGCCGGGTCGGAGCCGGCCCGGCCGCTCCGCACGGCGAGGGTGTCAGGGTGCAGCGGCGTGCTCTCCTCGGTCATGGGCGAGAGCCTCCCACGGCGGTCGGCGGGGCGGTCGGGGCCGACATCACGGCGTCTCCAGGTCGTCGAGGACGGGGGCGAGCAGGGTGGCCACCTGGTCGAGCTCGAGCAGGAAGCCGTCGTGGCCCTGGGGGCTGTCGATCTCGGCGTAGCGCGCTCGCTGACCCCGATGGGCGAGGGAGCGCACCAGCTCCTCGGACTGGTAGCTCGGGTACAGGGTGTCGCTCGACACGCCGACGGCCAGCACCGGGGCCTTGATGCGGGCGAGGGCGGCGTCGATCCCACCGCGGCCCCGGCCGAGGTCGTGGAGGTCCATGGCCTTGGTGAGCAGCAGGTAGGAGTTGGCGTCGAAGCGCCGGATCAGCTTGTCGCCGTGGTGCTCGAGGTAGCGCTCGACCTGGAACCGCTGCCACAGGCCGAAGTCGCCCGAGAGCGGCTCGACCTCGTCACGCCCGAAGCGGGCGGTGAACACGTGGTCGGTGCGGAAGGTGATCTGGGAGATCATCCGGGCCAGGGCCAGGCCCCCGTGGGGACCGGCCCCCGGGACGGCGTCGTAGTAGTCGCCGTCACGCCAGCCGGGGTCGAGGGCGATGGCCCGGCGCCCGGTGCTCCAGTAGGCGATCTGCTGGGCCGTGGCCGCCGCACAGGTGGCGATGGGCACCAGGGCGCCCACCCGGTCGGGGAACATGACCCCCCACTCGAGCGCCTGCATGCCGCCCATCGAGCCTCCGATGACCGCGGCCCACCGCTCGATGCCGAGGCCGTCGGCCAGGCGGGCATGGGTGCGCACCATGTCGCGGATCGACACGACCGGGAACGTCGAGCCGTAGACGCCGCGCCGGTCGGGTCGCGGCGAGGCGGGACCGGTGGTGCCCTGGCAGCCGCCCAGCACGTTGGCGCAGACCACGAACCAGCGGTCGGTGTCGAGCACGCGACCGGGCCCGATCAGGTCGCCCCACCAGCCGGCGGTGGCGTGGCCGGGCCCGGCGGGCCCACCGGCGTGGGCGTCACCGGTGAGTGCGTGGCAGAGGAGGACGGCGTTCGACGCGTCGGGGGCGAGGGTGCCCCACGTCTCGAAGGCGACGGTGATGTCGCTCAGCTGCCCGCCGCCCTCGAGCACGAAGGTGCGATCGACGAACGTGCGGAGGAACTGGCGGTCGCCGGTCGGGTCGCTCGGCCGCCACGCGCCGGAGGCGGGGAGCGTGCTCACATGGGCCCGCGTCCACGACGGTTGGGCCAGCGCGGAGTCGGCCTCGACCAGCTCGGCGATGTGTTCGGCCATGGGTGTCTCGCCTCCTCCGGGGTCGGGGTCGGGGGCGGGAGCCCGGGTGCCGTGCGCCGGGCGGACCCGGACACTTCGTTGCCGGTGGGAGCCGACCACATCCCCGCCGAGGCGAGAGGCACCTTGGGTGTCCGTCCCAGGTTGCCGGACCCGGGTGACCCCGGGCCGCTCAAGATGACAGTCGCAGCGTAGGCGTCGGGCCCGGAGGTGGCCAACCAGATCGCCGCCACCCTCTCGGCGGCCCGCGGTGCCGCCGCCCTCCCCGCCACGTCGGCTCACGACCCTGGCACCGACGCGCGCCGCCGGTAGCCTCGCCCGCCATGGAACCCGACGCCGACGCCGACGTCGACGCCGACGGGGACCGGAAGAACGTCGGGGACCGGGAGAACGTCGGGGAGTCGACCGCCGGGGACGAGCCGCAGGCCGACGTCGCATCGGGGCCGGGGACCGAGCCGGCGCCGGTGCCGGCATCGGGGCCGACCGCCACCGGGCCCACCCGACGGACCCGTCGCGGTTCGACACCGACCCGGTCGGGGAAGGCGTCGCGCGGTGATTACACCGGGTGCGGGCTCTGGGCCCTCGGGTTCCTGGTCCTGGTGCTGGTCAGCTTCGCCGTCGGTGTCGTGCTGCGCCCCGACACCGACCCCAACGAGGGTCCCGACGCGGTGTCACTGGCGCGCAGCGTGGGCGGCGACAGCAGCTACCGCCTGGTCGGGCGCACCGACGAGACCGAGGACCCGTGCGTGACGCTGCTGCGCGGCGACGAGGAGGTGACCGGGCAGTGCGGCGTGGGCGTCTCGACCGACGCGGGCGAGGTCGATCGCTACGCGGTCACGTCCAGCGAGCTGGAGGACGGCACGACGGTCGTGTTCGGCCCGGTGCCCCGCCAGGCCGAGACGGTGCGCCTCGAGCTCTCCGACGGCTCCGAGCCCGAGGTGGCGGTGCGCCGCAGCGATGCCGCCGGCCTCAGCTGGTTCACCTACGAGACCGACCAGACCGTCGCCGGCCCGGCCGAGATGCTCGACGGCAACGGCAGCCCGGTGCCCACCCCGCGCTGAAGGCCCCCTCATCGGCCCCGGCCCTCGATGTGATCGATCCGCCGGCCAACTCCGGACCCAAGTCCCCCGTGGTGGCGGACACGGGTCCCAGGTGGAGGTTCAGAGGCGGGCTCTCCACCACGTGGTCACGGGGTGGTCGGCGTCGAGGCCGTAGGCGACGCTGAGGTCGGGACCGACGTCGACGAGCGGGCGACCGGCGCGTAGAGCGCGGGCTGCGGCCTCCCAGCGGCCACGATCGGAGGGCAGGGGAACGCTCAGGACCTGGCGGGCGGAGAGCTTGAGGGCGTCACCGCCGCGCGCGGTGCCGGCGCTCTCCCGCAGGGCCCAGGCGGTGACGGGAGGGGCCGACAGTGCGGCGGCGACCATCCAGAGCAGGAGCTCGACGTCGATGGGTCCGCCGTCGGTGTTCTCGACGTCCCAGAGGGTTGCCCGGCCCGGGGCCAACGGCTCGACGGCCACGAGGGGCACGCCGGGCACGAAGCGTCCGTCGATGTCGACCGCCGCCTCGACCACCCGGGTCTGGGGGGCGACGACGACCTTGGGTTGCAGGCGGGCCCGTACCCAGGCTGCGACCGCCGGTGCCTCGCGGGCCACCGCGTCGAGGTCGGCCACGGGCCGAGACCAGGTGCGACCCGCGATCCGCGCCGGGCGCCGACCCCAGAGCAAGGTCAACGGGTCGACCGAGCCGGTGGTCAGCACCGGCGCCCGCGCCGCTGGGGTCTCCGGGTCGAGGGCGTCGCCGTCGGGCGCCTCGTGCAGGTGCGGGGCCAAGCCGTAGAAGTGCTGGCGGAACCCGGCGGTGGCGGTGACCAGGTCGCCGAGGTGGCCCGACGCGCCGGGGAGGGCGACGACGGGCACGCCCCGCGCGTCGGCCAGCAGCGGGGCCCACGATCGCCTCGCCGGACCGGGGCGCGCCGGGCCGGCAGCGAGGGCGAAGCCGTGGGCGGTGCGGACAGCAGGACTCGCGACCATCCCGGTCGGGGTAGCGGGACTCGCGACGATCCCGGTCGGGGCATCGGGACCAGGGACCTCGGGGCCGGGGACGCCGGGGCCGGGGGCCGGCGGCGGTCCTGTCCCGTCGGGGGCCGAGGACCGCACCTGGAGCACCGGCGCGCACACGTCGACCTCCGCGGCGAAGGCCGATCCGCCGGCGACCCACAGGCCCACGAGGTCGGCCCGCTCGCTGACCGCGGCCCGCACGCCCTCGGCGTCGCGGGCGCCGAGCACCGACTCGGGCTGGACGAGAACGACGCGCCCTCCGGGCCGGACCCACCCACAGGCAGCCAGCAGGAAGACCGCGGCGGCATCGACGTAGCCGCCGGCGGCCCGGCCGTAGCGCTCCCGAAGACGAGCGGCGCCCGCCCGGTCGCGGGCCGTGGCGCTCGACAGCTGGCCGAGGAAGGGCGGGTTGCCCACCACCAGGTCGACCCGACCGCGCCCCAGCCGGGCCGCCCCCGTCCCCGCCACGGCGTCGGGGCCCCCCGGGCCGTCGGGGCGGTCACGCCCGTCGGGGCGGTCGCACCCGTTGAACCCGTCGTGCCCGGCGAGGCCGTCGTGCCCGTCGAGCGCATCGAGCTCCAACCCGTCGCCGACGACGAGGTGCGGTCCAACCGGTGCCGCGCCGTCCCACCCGGTGTCGAGCGCCCAGCCCACCAGCGCCGCCTCGGCCACCGCAACCGCACCAGCGTCGAGGTCGACACCGCCCAGCCCGGCGAGGACGCCCGTCGGGTCCGCCCCGCGGGCGTGCTGCCACCGCGCCGCGGCGAGCAGGAAGGCACCTCCGCCCACGGCCAGGTCGATCACCGACAGCGCATCGACCACCGACAGGCCGGTGCCGTCGCTCCGGTCCGGTGGCGTCCACCCGTCGAGGGCCCAGCAGACCAGTCGGTGGGCCAGCACCGGTGAGGTGTAGTGCGCCCCTCGGGCCCGCCGCGCCTCGGGATCGAGGAGCGCCTCGTGCACCGCCCCCAGCAGCTCGGGACCGGCCAGGCCCTCGGACACCGGGGGCACGCTCCGCGCCACGGGGTCGTCGGGCGGGCACGACGCGAGCAGCGCCAGGCCTCGGGCCTCCATCGCCCACCCCCGCGCCCCGGCCACCTGGCGCAGGACGCCCGCTTCGAGGCGGGCGGCCACGTCGGGCTCCCGGTCGCCCTGCGCCATGAGCGCCGCGGCCATGAGCGCCGCCGCCCACTCGCCCCACGCCGGGTGCCGGGCGGGGTCGACGGGATCTGCGGGGTCGACCCCGGTCATGGCCGCCCCCCGGGACCAGTTGGGTCAGGCTGCGCCGGAATCCGCGGTGGGATCCCAGGCCGTGAGGTCGGCGAGCCGGGCGTCGTTGGAGAAGATCTCGACGATCGGCAGGTCGATCCCGATGCGCTTCTGCAGGCGCCGGACGTCGAGCTCCTCGTTCCACAGGGCCAGGGTGACCACGAGGCCCTCCTCACCAGCGCGGGCGGTGCGCCCGGACCGGTGGATGTAGGCCTTGTGGTCCTCGGGCGGATCGCCGTGGATCACCACGTCGATGTCGTCGACGTGGATGCCGCGGGCGGCCACGTCGGTGGCCACCAGCACGGGCAGCTTGCCGGCCATGAAGTCGGCGAGGGCCCGCTCGCGCAGACGCTGGGGCAGGTCGCCGTGGATGGCACCGGCCTTGACGCCGTCGTCGGTGAGGTCGTCGACCAGGCGGTCGGCGTAGCGCTTGGTGCGGCAGAACACGATGGTGCGGTTCGAGGCCCGCCCGATGGCGGCGATGACCTTGGACTTGTCCATCTGGTGGACCAGGAGGAACCGGTGGGTCATCTCCTCGACGGTCACCTGGGGCGAGGAGACCTCGTGGCGCACGGGGTCCGTCTGGTAGCGATCGACCAGGATCTTCACCGCACCGTCGAGGGTGGCGGAGAACAGCAGGGTCTGGTGCGTGCCCTTGATGTGGCGCAGCAGCCACTCGACCTGGGGCAAGAAGCCCATGTCGGCCATGCGGTCGGCCTCGTCGACGACCACGATCTCGACGTCGTCGAGCCAGGCCTCCTTGCGCTCGATGAGGTCGATCATGCGGCCGGGGGTGGCCACCACGACCTCGGCGCCGTCGGCCAGGTTCTTGATCTGGCCGACCATGTTGGCGCCGCCGTAGATGGCGGCGACCCGCACGCCGACGGCCCGACCGAGGGGCATGAGCTCCTCGGACACCTGGGCCGCCAGCTCGCGGGTGGGCACGAGGATGAGGGCCCGGGGCCGGCGTGGCTCGGCCCTCGTGACCCGCTGGAGGGTGGGCAGCCCGAAGGCGAGGGTCTTGCCCGACCCGGTCTTGGCCTTGCCGCAGACGTCACGCCCGGCAAGGGCATCGTTGATGGTGAGCTCCTGGATCGGGAACGCCTGGTCGATCCCCGTCTCGGAGAGCGCCTTGACCAAGGCCCCGTCGACCCCGAGCTGCTCGAAGCTCGTCGTCATGTTGAGCTCCAGCCTACGGGGATGCGGGGCGAGAAACCCAATGTCACCGCGAGAGATCTGTGGCCCGGCTAGGGCAGGGCGGCCTCGATGGCGGCGGTGACCTGAGGGTCCTCCGGTTCGGTCTGGGGGGCGAAGCGGGCCCGGACCGTGCCGTCGGGTCCGATCAGGAACTTCTCGAAGTTCCACCGGATGTCACCGTCGTGACCCTCGGCATCGGCGGTCTGGGTCAGCTCGGCGTAGAGGGGGTGGCGGTCCTCGCCGTTCACCTCGACCTTCTCGAACATCGGGAAGCTGACGCCGTAGGTGGTGGAGCAGAAGGTCTGGATCTCGGCGGCCGTGCCCGGCTCCTGGCCCAGGAACTGGTTGCAGGGGAAGCCGGCGACGGTGAAGCCCCGCTCAGCGTAGGTCTGCTGGAGGCGCTCGAGGCCTTCGTACTGGGGGGTGAGGCCGCACTGGGAGGCGACGTTGACGACGAGGGTCGCCCGGCCCTCGAGCTCGTGCAGGCCAGCGGGGCTGCCATCGAGGGCGTTGACGTCATGGTCGTAGATGGCCACGGGGACCTCCGGGGTCGTCTCGGCACGCGGCGCGCGCTCGGCGGACACCGTTCTACCGCCCGGGCCGAGTCGGCGCCCGTCCACCGCTATCCCGGCGACGGTCATCCCCGGAGCCGGCGGACCCGGCGCCCGCCCACCTCTGTCCCTTCGTCGCGCAACCGCCGGGTCTGCTCCTCCTCCTTGCCCGGAGCGAGCCGGCCGGAGGCGTCGACGACCCGCCACCAGGGAAAGGCGCCCCCCGAGCGCGACAGCACCCGCCCGACGCCCCGGGAGCGCCCGGGCCAACCCGCCTCGGCCGCCACCTCGCCGTAGGCGATGACGTCGCCGGGGCGCAGCGCCGCCAGCACCGCTGCGACCGCCCGCTCGAGGTCGGGCTCGGGACCGTCGAGGCGGTGCCGGGCGACCAGCGCGGCGGCCGGCGCGTCACGGGCGCCGGGGGCCTGGTCACACCCGTCGTGGGGCTCCTCGCACCCCTCGTGGGGCTCCTCGCCGCCGTCGTGGGGCTCCCGGGCGACCATGGCGCCATCCAAGCCGTTCCTGCGCCGAGACGCGGCGCGCGCCGCCGTCATCGGGCGCAAGAACGGATCACCGCCCCGCCGAGCGCGACGCCGGGACCCCGCAGCCGGGCTCGGTAGGGTCGATCTGTGGCCCCGACGACCGAGACCGGGATCGACGTCGGGGCGCCACCTCCGGGGCCGCTCACTGCGGTCGAGGAGTGGCCGGTCGACGCCGCGGCCGCCGCCGTCGTGGATCGCACCGGGATCATCCACGCCGTCGGCGACCTCGACCGTCCCTTCGCTCTCGCCTCGGTCACCAAGCCACTCTTCGCCTCGGCCGTGCTGGTGGCCATCGAGGAGGGATCGCTGGCCCTCGAGGAGCCGGCCGGGCCCGAGGGGTCCACCATCGAGCACCTGCTCGCCCACGCCTCGGGCCTCGGACTCGACGGGCGCGAGCTGGCGGCTCCCGGCCGGCGGCGCATCTACAGCAACGCCGGGTTCGAGGTCCTCGGCGCCGAGCTGGAGCGGACCACGGGGCTGACGCCGGCCACCTACCTCGCCGAGGCCGTCCTGGCCCCCCTCGCCATGACCGCGACGGGCCTCGACGGGTCACCGGCCCATGCGGCGGTCAGCACCGTCGCCGACCTGGCCCGCTGGGTGGGCGAGCTGATCGACCCCCGGCTGCTCGCCCGCACCACTGTGGCGCGGGCCACCTCGGTGGCCTTCCCCGGCCTCGACGGCCTGGTGCCCGGCTACGGCAAGCAGGCCCCCAACGACTGGGGTCTCGGGTTCGAGGTGCGGGGAGCCAAGGACCCCCACTGGACCTCGCCCGCCAACAGCTCCGCCACGGTCGGCCACTTCGGTCGCAGCGGCACGTTCTGGTGGTTCGACCCCGCCGTCGAGCTCGCCCTGATCGTGCTCACCGACCGGGAGTTCGAGGCCTGGTGCAAGCCCCGCTGGCCGGCTCTGGCCGACACCGTCTTGGCGTCCCGGGGCTGAGTCGGGCTCGCGCCAGGCCGTTCGCGACCGGAGCAGCAATTCCCTCATCGGTGAGCTCGGTCGTCTCCCGGGTCTGCCGCTCAGCCGCTGCTGGCCCACCATGAGCCACGAGCAGCGCGACCCCGCCGCCGGTCGACTGCTGGCGATCCTCGACTTCGAGTGGCCCGGGGCCGCACCGCCCGACCTCGACCTCGACGTGCTCCTGCGCTTCTGCGCCTTCCCCGACCTGCACGTTCCTGAGTCCTACGCATCGGCGACCCACGCCCGCGACTACCGAGGTCCCGTTCTGGTTGGCCGAGGACTATCCCGAGCTGTTCTCCCGACCCGAGCAGCTCGACCGCTGCCGCCTCTTCGCCATTGCCTGGGACGTCGCGGAGCTGATCGCCTTCCCACCACACGCCGGGGCCGCCAGCCTCGACGCCCGTCACCCGCACCGGCGGCTCCTCTCGATGCTCGCCGGCGACAGCCACCTCGACCGCATGGACCGCGTGCAGGGCGCCCCGGCCTGACGATCGGCCCCTTGCCCCGCAGGCAGGCAGGCAGGCAGGCAGGCAGGCGCGAGGGCTCAGTCGTCGGTGAGGCGGCCCCACTGCTCGGTGGGGGCGGGCTGGCGGCTCGAGGGGAAGTCCTCCAGCGCACCGGTGGGCGTGGCGTCCCAGCGGGCGAAGGTGAGGGGGGTCTGCAGCCAGACGGTGAGGAGCTGGGCGACGGCTTCGACCGATCGGACGTGGGTGCGCTCCCACCCGTGGCTGCCGTCGAGGCCGAAGGCCACCAGCGCGGCGCGGGTGCCGGCCCCGGCCTCGAGGGCGGCGGCCACATCGGACCGGTACCACTTGAACAGGTCGCGGGCGTGGGGGATGTCGTGGTCACGGCACAGCCGGCACAGGCGACGGGTGAGGTGGTAGTCGAAGGGGCCGGTCATGTCGCCCAGGGGGATCGTCACCCCGTCCTCGATGCTGTGCTGGCCGGGGGCGCACACCGCGTTGTCGACCGAGATCATCTCGGCCACCTCGGCATCGAGCCCGTGGCTCGCGCCCTGGCCGATCTCCTCGGCGATGGTCACCAGGAGGCTGGCCCGGTGGGGCAGGACGATGTCGCCGGCCACGATCGCCCGTGCCGCGGCGAGGGCCGCAGCCACCCCGGCCTTGCCGTCGAGGTGCCGGCTCACGATGTACCCGGCGTCGGTGATCTCGGGGTTGGCGTCGAGGGCGACGAAGTTGCCGACCTCGATGCCGAGCGCGGCCAACCCGGCACCGTCACTGACCTCCTCGTCGACCCGCACCTCGACGTGCTCCCAGCCGATGCCCTGGGTGTCGACCTCGTCACCGAACGCATGGCCGCTGGCCTTCAGCGGCATGATCGTGCCGGTGAAGGCGCGGTCGGGATCCTCGGCGAAGATCTTCACCCGGGCCCCCTCGGCGAAGCGGGCGCTGAACGTGCCGACCTGGGCCAGCTCCAGGCGCCCGTTGTCCTTGAGCCGGCGGACCATGCACCCGATCGTGTCCGAGTGCACCACCAGCGCCCGGTCGATGCCCGGTGACCGGCCCGGCAGGTCGACGAGCAGCGAACCCCGCCGGGTCAGCCGGAAGGGCAGCCCCAGGTCGGTGAGAACGTCGCCCACGTACTGCATGATCGCATCGGTGCGACCCGAGGGACTGGGGATGCGCAGCATCTGGAGGAGGACATCGAGGGTCCACCCCATGTCGATCTTGAGCGCCGACGGCGCGCCCGGCCCGTCGGGTGCGCCCGGCTCGTCGGGGCAGGAGAGATCGGTCATGGCGTTGGGGCTCCTTGGGGGGTCCAGGCCCGCGGCAGCCCGCGGTTGCCCGGGAAGAGGAAGTCGACGAACGCGGCGGCGGTCGGCTGCGGCTCGTGGTTCGCCAGCCCGGGTCGCTCGTTGGCTTCGATGAACACGTACTCGGGGGAGCTCAGGTCCGGCACCAGCAGGTCGATGCCGGTGACGGGGATGCCGATGGCGGCGGCGGCGGCGACGGCGACGCTGCGCAGATCCGGGTGGACCTCGGCCGTGACGTCGTGGATGGTGCCGCCGGTGTGGAGGTTCGCGGTGCGCCGCACCCGGAGGCGGACGCCCTCGGGCAGGGTCTGGTCGAGCTCCCAGCCGCCCTCGTGCACGGTCGCTTCGGTGACCTCGTCGACGGGGATGTGCGACTCGCCCCCCGTCGCCGCGGCGCGCCGACGGCTCTGGGCCGCGATGAGGTCGCGGACCGAGTGCTGGCCGGTGCCGACGACCTCGGCCGGACGACGGACCGCGGCGGCGACGACGGAGCCGTCGATGACGACGAGGCGCAGGTCGTCGCCCGGGGCCCGCTGCTCGATGAGCACGTGGGGGCAGTGCTCCCGGGCGCGCGCCAGCGCTCCGGCGAGGGCCTCGGGGCTGGCGACGCCGACGGTGATGCCGAGGCCCTGCTCGCCCCGGACCGGCTTGACGACCACGTCGCCCACCTCGTCGAGGAAGGCCTGGTCGCCGTCGTCGAACGACGCCAGGCGACCGCGCGGCACGCTGATCCCGGCCTCGCTCACGATGCGCCGGGTCAGGCGCTTGTCGTCGCAGCGGCTCATGGCCACCGCCGAGGTGTACTCCGAGAGCGCCTCGCGCGTCACCACGGTGCGCCCGCCGTGGGTGAGGCGCAGCTCACCGGCCTCGGCGTCGAGCACCTTGACCTGGATCCCCCTGCGGATGGCCTCATCCGCGATGATCCGGGCGTAGGGGTTGAGATCCTCGATGGTCTCGGTGAGCGGCGTGAACAGGGGCTCGTTGATGGCGTTCTTGCGCTTGACGCCGAAGACCGGCACCCGCTCGAAGCCGAGCTTCTCGTAGAGGCCGATGGCGGCGTCGTTGTCGTGCACGACCGAGAGGTCCATGTAGGCCCGTCCCCGCTCGCGAAAGATCCGGGCCAGGTCGCGCACCAGCGTCTCGCCGACCCCTGGCACCGAGCAGCCCGGGTCGACGGCAAGGCACCAGAGGCTCGACCCGTGCTCGGGGTCGGAGAAGAGGCGCTGGTGGTCGATGCCGGTGACGGTGCCGAGGATCTCGCCGGTCTCGGGGCGGGTGGCGACCAGGTAGGTGACGTGATCGGTTTCCGCGTGGTTGCGCCACATCACCTCGATCGGTGCCGGGACCATGCCGCAGCGGACGTAGATGCGATCGATGACCTCGGCCTCGTCGGGGTCATCGATGGCCCGCACCACCACGCCCGGCGCCGTCCGGCCGGGGATCTCCTCGAGACCGAAGCGCAACCGGTACGTGTAGCTGGGGTCGATGAAGAACTCGTGCGGGTGGCGGGCCACGAACACGTGCGGGTCGCGCAGGTAGAGGCAGATGTCTCGCTGACCGTGCTGCTCCTGGCGCAGCACCCCGGCCATCGCCCGCTGGTCGGCGAAGGTCTGGCCGAAGACGAGCTGGCCCCACCCGGCGTCGAGCACCACGTCGGGGTCCATGGCGTCCTGCAGGCGGGCGGGCGGCATCTGCCACGAGGTGGTGGTGATGGCCTCGGCATGGTCCCAGCCGTCCTCGACCGGCCGCCGGGCGCGAAGCGGGACCTCGTCGTCGGGCGGGCCGGTGCCGTGGCCGCCGACACCGCCGACGCCGCCGACGGCGTGGTCGACCTCGACCACGGGCTGCTCGCCGATGCGGGGCTCGCCGGTGCGCGGCACGCCTGTGGGCGGGTCGCCGGTGGCGGCGCTCATGCCGCCGGCCCGGTGATGTCGTGGCGCTGCAGCCACAGCTCGAGCAGGCCGATCTGCCAGAGCTCGTTGCCCCGCAGCGGCGTGAGGCGGCCGTTGGGGTCGGCGAGCAGGGCGTCGACCGCGGCGGGCCGGAACAGGCCCCGCTCCTTGGCCGCCGGGGCCGCCAGCGCGTCGCGCACCATGTCGAGGTAGGGCCCCTCGAGGTGGGTGAGCGCGGGCACCGGGAAGTACCCCTTGGGCCGGTCGATGACCTCGGAGGGGATCACCCGGCGGGCCGCCTCCTTGAGCACGCCCTTGCCCCCGTGGGCGGTCTTCCGCTCGGGCGGGCAGGTGGCGGCCAGCTCGACCAGCTCGTGGTCGAGGAACGGCACCCGGCCCTCGAGGCCCCAGGCCATGGTCATGTTGTCGACGCGCTTCACCGGGTCGTCGACGAGCATCACGGTCGTGTCGAGGCGAAGGGCCCGGTCGGTGCCGGTGGCCGCGCCCGGTGCCGCGAAGTGCTCGTGCACGAAGCGCCCGCTGGGATCCCCCGCCGCGACCCTGCCGGCGCCGGCCAGCAGGGCCAGGGCGTCGGGGTCACGGTCGAAGAACGCGGCGCGGTAGGCGGCGAGCGACCCGTCGACCGACGCCGCCTCGGGCGCTCCCATGGGCGGGTACCAGTGGTAGCCGGCGAAGACCTCGTCGGCCCCCTGGCCCGACTGCACCACCTTGACGTGCTGGGAGACCTCCTGGCTGAGGAGGTAGAAGGCGACGCAGTCATGGCTGACCATGGGCTCGCTCATGGCGCCGATGGCGTCGTCGAGCGCGGGCAGCATGCGCTCGGCGCCGACGCGGATCTGGTGGTGGTCGGTGCCGAAGCGCTCGGCGACGATGTCGCTCCACCGGAACTCGTCGCCCTCGACGCCGCCGACGGACTCGAAGCCGATGGAGAAGGTGTTGAGCCCGGTCTGGCCCGCCTCGGCCAGCAGTCCCACTATGAGGCTGGAGTCCACGCCGCCCGAGAGCAGGCAGCCGACCGGCACGTCGGCCACCAGGCGACGCTCGACGGCGAGGCGCAGGGCGGCGAGCACCGCGTCCTCCCAGTCGCGCTCGGACCAGCCCGCCCGATCGTCGCGGCGGGTGAAGTCGGGCGACCAGTAGACGGTGTCGGTGCGACGGCCGTCGGGCTCGAAGGCCACCAGCGACGCCGGTGGCACCTTCTTCACGCCCTCGAGGATCGTGAGCGGCGGGGGCACCACGGAGTGGAAGCTCAAGTAGTGGTGGAGGGCCACGGGGTCGATGCGGGTGTCGATGCCGCCCCCGGCCAGCAGGGCGGGGACCGACGAGGCGAAGCGCACCCGGTGGACGTCGGTGGCCACGTACAAGGGCTTGATGCCGAGCCGGTCGCGGCCGAGCAGCACCCGCCCGGAGTCCCGCTCGACGAGGGCGAAGGCGAACATGCCCTGGAGCCGCTCGACGACGCGGTCGCCCCAGCGGTGGTAGCCCTTGATCAAGACCTCGGTGTCGCTGTGGGAGAAGAACCGGTACCCGTGGCTGATCAGCTCGGCTCGCAGCTCGGTGTAGTTGTAGATGCACCCGTTGAACACGACGCTGAGCCCGAGCTCGGCGTCGACCATGGGCTGGCCTCCGGCGTCGGAGAGGTCGATGATGCGCAGCCGACGGTGCCCGAGGGCCACCCGCCCCTGGGACCACACCCCGGCGGCGTCGGGGCCCCGGCGCGCCATGGCGTCGGCCATGGCTGCGACCCCGGCCACGTCGGGTCGTCCCCCGTCGATCCGGATCTCTCCTGCGACTCCGCACATGCGCGCCGACCCTACCGGCCGCCGTCCGCGCCCCGGCCGGGCGCGCCGAGGTGCCCCCGCTGGTCGGCGGCGCGTCCTCTGAGGGGCCGGTGCCGGCCCTGTGGGGCTCATGTCGGGCCCGTCCCCAGGCGCTCGCGCCACTGAGGCCGGGAGCGGCGGCGGGAATGCGCCCGGCGTCCCGGCACGTTCACCAGGGCGGAGCGACGCATCGCGCCCCATGAGGAGCAGGAACCAGGAGGTCGGGCCATGGCCGATGTCGCCACCACCGTCGCCCCCCTCGTCCGTCGTCTGCTCGGCGGGGCCCTGCCGGTGCGCCTCGAGGCGTGGGATGGCTCCCACGCCGGCCCCGACGTACCTCGGGGCGCCGAGGCACTGATCGATGACGCCGCAGCCGAGACCGGCCACCTGACGATCGTCGTCCGCTCCCCCGACGCCCTGCGGCGCATGCTCTTCGCCCCTGGCGAGCTGGGCATGGCCCGGGCCTACGTGGCCGGCGACATCGACATCGACGGTGACATCTTCGCCCTGCTCGACCTGCGCCACCGGCTCGGCGCCGCGGGTGATCACGTGCGGGTCGGACCGTCGCTCACCGACATCGGCGCAGTGGTCGGCATCCTGCGGCGTCTCGGCGCGCTGGGGCGGCCCCTCCCCGCTCCGGAGGAGGAGCAACGCCGTCGGGGAAGACGCCACAGCCGTCGTCGCGACGCCTCGGCGGTCCGCCACCACTACGACGTCGGCAACGACTTCTACGACCTCGTCCTGGGTCCGGCGCTCACCTACTCGTGCGCCTACTGGGGCGACGGTGTCGACGACCTGGAGACGGCGCAGCGGGCCAAGCACGAGCTGGTGTGCCGCAAGCTGGGCCTCGCCGAGGGCATGCGTGTGCTCGACGTCGGCTGTGGCTGGGGATCCTTCGTCATCCACGCCGCCCGCCACCATGGCGTCGACGCCGTGGGGATCACCCTGTCTCCCGAGCAGGCCGACGGGGCCCGGGCCCGGGTCGCCGAGGCCGGTCTCGAGGACCGCGTCGAGATCCGGCTGCAGGACTACCGCGACGTCACCGACCCGCCCTTCGACGCGGTGGCCAGCGTCGGGATGTTCGAGCACGTCGGCGCGGCCGAGGCCGACACCTACGCGGCGGCGATGGCCGCGCTGCTCGTCCCGGGCGGCCGCCTGCTGAACCACGCCATCTCCCGCCCGGACCCCCACGCCGACGCCGGGATCCACGCCCGCAGCTTCATCGGTCGCTACGTGTTCCCCGACTCCGCCCTGCACGAGGTGGGCCAGGTCGTCTCCGCCCTGCAGGGAGCCGGGCTCGAGGTCCGCGACCTCGAGTCCCTCCGGGAGCACTACGCCCGCACCCTCCGGGCCTGGGTGGCCAACCTGCAGGGCGACTGGGCCCGCGCTCAGCGCCTCGTCGGGCCCGGGCGGGCCCGCACCTGGCGGCTCTACATGGCGGGCTCCGCGGTGGCCTTCGAGGCCCACCGCATCTCCGTGCACCAGGTCCTGGCCGTCCGTCCCCATGCCGACGGGACCAGTGCGTTCCCCGCCACCCGGGAGTGGCTCGCCCGACCCCTCGTCGCCGACGGGACGGGTGGCGCCGTCGGCGGTTGACCGGCCGACGCTCACCGGGCGGCTCGACACCGACGGGTCGTTCTTGACCAGCGGGTCAAGCAACCGCAGCCCTGGCTGCGTAGGTTGGGACGATGACACCTGCCACCGTGTCCCTCGACGAGATCGCCCTCTCGGACCTCGACTTCTGGACCCGCCCCCTCGCCGAGATCGACAGCGCCTTCGCCACGTTGCGGGCCGAGGACCCCATGCGGTTCTTCGCCGAGGCCGAGGTGGAGCTGCTGCCCCGGGGGCCGGGCTACGTCGCCCTCACCCGCCACGCGGATGTCGTCGAGGCGAGTCGCCACCCCGGCCTCTACTGCTCGGGGAGGGGGACGAACATCGGTGACATGCCACCGGCGTTCAACGAGTTCTTCGGCTCGATGATCAACATGGACGACCCCCGCCACGCCCGGATGCGACGCATCGTCTCGCGCGGCTTCACCCCGCGCCAGCTCGGGATGCTGCAGGGCGACGTCGAGGGCGTGGCCGCTGAGATCGTCGACGACATCGCGGCCACGGGGTCCTGCGACCTCGTCACCGAGGTGGCGGCCCTCCTGCCGCTGCGGATCATCCTCGACCTGATGGGGATCCCCCGCTCCGAGGAGCGGTTGGTCTTCGACCGCACCAACGTCATCCTCGGCCTGGGCGACGCCGAGTACGTCCCGGACCAGACCGTCGACGGCATCATGACCGCGGCGCTCATCGCCGGCCAGGAGCTGGCCGACCTGGTCAGCGAGCTGGGCACCGAGCGTCAGCGCAACCCGGGCGACGACCTGGTCTCGGCCCTGGTGACCGCCGAGCTCGACGGTGAGGTGCTCACCCCCGAGGAGCTGGGCTCGTTCTTCATCCTGCTCGTGGTGGCGGGCAACGAGACCACCCGCAACGCCATCGCCCACGGGGTGGTGGCGCTGGCGGAGAACCCCGACCAGCGCCGCATCTGGGCCGACGACCTCGACGGGGTCACGCCCACCGCGGTCGAGGAGGTCGTGCGCTGGGCCACGCCGGTCACCCACTTCCGCCGCACCGTCACCGAGGACGGGGTGCGCCTCGGTGACCGGGAGCTCTCCGAGGGCGACAAGGTGGTGCTCTGGTACCGCTCGGCGAACCGCGACGAGGCGGTCTTCGACGATCCGTTCCGCTTCGACGTGCGCCGCTCACCCAACGACCACCTCGGCTTCGGTGGTCCCGGCCCCCACTTCTGCCTCGGCGCCCACCTGGCGCGCCGCGAGGTCGGGGTGATGATGCGCGAGCTGCTCGCCCGCCTGCCCGACCTCGAGCCCGACGGCCCGCCCCAGCGCCTGCGCTCGAACTTCATCAACGGGATCAAGCACCTGCCGGTGACCTTCACCCCGACCCGGTAGGGCACGAGCGGCCGGCCGTTCTGGGGGCAGGGTTCACGCTCCAGGCCGAATTCTCTCCCCAGAAGCGACTCAGGTCGGCGGGGCGACGATCGACAGGCCGGTGAACCGACCGAAGTCCCGGTCGAGCGTGGCCACCGATGCGCCTTGCTCCAGGGCCAGGGAGGCGATGTAGGCGTCCGGGACGAGGTCACCGACAGCCTGATCATCCACGCACAGCTGTTCGAACACCTCGAGGTGGCGCTCGCCGGGGGCGATGGCGACGTGGCGAGGCTGGTCGCGAACGGCGCGAACGAAGTCGAAGGCGCCGGCGGCCGGCGACGGCACGGAGAAGATCCGGCGGTTGGTCACGATCCTCACGAACGACGACCAGACCACGTCGGGGACGGTGAAGGGCTCGGGCGCGGCGAGCAGGGCGTCGAACCACGGCCTGACGACATCGTGGTCGGGATGTGATGTGCGGAAGGCCGCCACCACGACGTTGACGTCGAGGAGGATCACCGGAGCCTCTCCATCGACAGGCCGTCGTCGAGAGCTGCGATCAACCCCCGGGTGGAGGCCTCCACCCCAGGGGCCAGACCGGCGTCATCGACGAACACCGGGACCGGAGGGCCGGCCGTCTCGTCACGGTCCGCGGCCAGAGCGAGACGCAGCGACTCCTCGACGATGGTGCCCAGCGTGACGCCCCGAGCGCCCGCTCGGGCCTTGGCTCGGGCCAGCAGGTGATCGTCGATCGACACTGTCGTGCGCATGATGCGCAATCTATCGCATCACGCGCATCACGGCGCCGAGCCGGCCCGGCGGTGGGACCCTGCCGTCCGACCCGAGCGGCTAGAAGTTCGCGGCGAGGAGGTCGTCGGAGCCCGAGGTGGCGGGGCCGACGAGGCCGTGGACCTCGGGCAGCACGTTGCGGGCGAAGAACCGCGCGGTGACCACCTTCTGGGCGAGGAAGTCGGCGTCGCCGTCGCCGGCGGCCAGTCGTTGGGAGGCGAGCAGGGCCTGGCGGGCCATGAGCCAGCCCGCCACGGTCAGGGACAGGAGGCGCTGGAACGGCGTCGCCACCGAGAGGGCGACCACCGGGTCGGCCTGGCCCTCGGTCATCAGCCACTGGCCGGCGGCCTCGGCCGCGTCGACGGCCCGGGCCAGCTCGTCGCGGATGGCGACGAGCTCGTCGCCGGCATCGTCGAGCTCCCCGACCGTGGCCCGCATGCGGGCGATCTGGTCGGCGAAGACGGCGCCGCCGCGCATCGGCATCTTGCGTCCGACGAGGTCCATGGCTTGGATCCCGTTGGTGCCCTCGTAGATCTGGGTGATCTTGGCGTCGCGGTAGTGCTGGGCGGCGCCGGTCTCCTCGATGTAGCCCATGCCGCCGTGGACCTGGATGCCGATGGAGGTGACCCGCTCGGCCTCGTCGGTGCACCAGCTCTTGGCCAGCGGGATGAGCAGGTCAAGCATCTCCTGGGCCGCGGTGCGGTCGGTCTCTACGTCCGCGTGCTGGGCCCGGTCGATCTGCACGGCGGCGGTGAAGCACAGGGCCCGCATGGCCTCGGTGAGCGACCTCATGGTGAGCAGGCTCCGACGCACGTCGGGGTGCTCGACGATGAGGGACTTCTCGCCCCGCGCTGCGCCGGGGGCGAAGCCCTGCTTGCGGTCCTTGGCGTAGGCCAGGGCCTGCTGGTAGCTGCGCTCGGCCAGGCCCAGGCCCTCCACGCCGACACCGAGGCGGGCGTTGTTCATCATGGTGAACATGTAGCGCATGCCGGCGTTCTCTTCGCCGATGAGGTGGCCGACGGCGCCCTCGCCCTCGTCGCCGAAGGACAGGGCGCAGGTGGGGCTGGCCCGGATGCCCATCTTGTGCTCGAGGGAGATGACCTTGACGTCGTTGCGCGCCCCGAGGGTGCCGTCGTCGCTCACGAGGAACTTGGGGACGATGAAGCACGAGATGCCCTTGGTCCCCGCCGGCGCGTCGGGGGTGCGGGCCAGCACGAGGTGCACGATGTTGTCGGTGAGGTCGTGGTCGCCGAAGGTGATGTAGATCTTGGCGCCGGTGATCCGGTAGCTGCCGTCGTCCTGGCGGACGGCCCTGGTGCGCAGCGCGCCGACATCGGAGCCGGCGTCGGGCTCGGTGAGGTTCATCGACCCCGTCCACTCACCGGCGACCATCTTCTTGAGGTAGACCTCGCGCTGCTCCTCGCTGCCGTGGTGCACCAGGGCGTCGATGGCCCCGTGGGTGAGCAGCGGGGCCATGGCGAGGGCCATGTTGGCGCTGTTGAGCATCTCCTGCTGGGCGATGCCGACGACCCACGGAAAGCCGCCGCCGCCGTATTCCGGCTCGAAGGCCACCGCGCCCCACCCGGCATCGGCGTACGCCTGGTACGCCGCTTTGAACCCCTCCGGCGTGACGACCTGGCCGGCTTCGAGGTGCGAGCCGTCGGTGTCGCCCACGGCGTTGGTGGGCGCCCACACCTCGGCCATGAGCCGGCCGAACTCCTCGAGCACGCCCATGACGCTCTCGGCGTCGGCCTCGCCGTAGGGGGCGAGCTTCGTCAGCCCGTCGAGGTCGAGGAAGTCGACGAGCGTGAAGCGGATGTCATCGAGAGGTGCGGCGTAGTCCGACATGGCGCCGATCGTAGGGTCGATCCCGGGCCGGGCCCCATCCCTGACCGGCCGTCATCCCATCCGGTGTATCCGGCGGGCGCGGCTCACCCCAACCGCTGGTGACGATCGGCGCCCGGTGGTGGCGGTTCGGCCCGGGACCCGGCACGCTGGAGCCATGACCGACGCCACCACCTCCGGGGGCCCCGGCTCCGGCCCCCTCCCCACGCCCGAGGAGCTGAAGGCTCGGCTGACGCCGATCCAGTACGACGTCACCCAGAACGAGGGCACCGAGCGGGCCTTCTCCGGTGAGTACTGGGACGCCAAGGACCCCGGCACCTACCGCTGCGTGGTGTGCGAGGAGCCGCTCTTCCGCTCCGACGTGAAGTACGAATCGGGCACCGGGTGGCCGTCGTTCTGGGAGGCCATCGACCCCTCCAAGGTGACCCTCGTCGAGGACCGCAAGCTCTTCATGCGCCGCACCGAGGCCCGGTGCGCCCGCTGCGGCGCCCACCTCGGCCACGTCTTCCCCGATGGCCCGGAGCCGAGCGGCGAGCGCTACTGCATGAACTCGGCCTCGCTGGTGCTCGACCCCGACGACCCGTCGGACCCGCCCACCGACACCTGACCGGCGCGTCACCGGCGACCCGGCCCGCCCCCCGGTTCCGCCCGACCGTCGTCCCCTCTCGCCCGAGGTCGTCCGCCAGCGAATCGACAGCGAATCGCCCTCCGACGGGCCACCGAGGACGACGCGGGGTCACGCGGGGCCCCGGTCACGCAGGACGCTCGTCAAAGGGTCGGAACGCGCCATTCCGAGCGCATCAGCGAATCGACCGGTCCGCCAGCGAATCGACAGCGAATCGCCATCCGACGGGCCGTCGGGGGACGACGCACGCCTGTCGGGACCCGATCAGGGGCGCTCATGGAGGGATGGGATGCGCCAGTCGACCGGATCGCGCCCGGCGGCGACGAGGGCGGCGTTGGCCCGGCTGAAAGGCCGGCTGCCCAGGAAGCCGCGGTGGGCCGAGAGCGGCGAGGGGTGGGGCGATTCGATCACGACGTGGCGCGACGTGTCGACCAGGGCCTTCTTCCGGCGGGCCGAGGAGCCCCAGAGGATGAACACGACCCGCTCGGTCTTGGCGGCCACGGCGCGGATCACCTCATCGGTGAAGGTCTCCCAGCCTCGACGTTGATGCGACGCGGCCTCATGCGCCCGCACCGTGAGCGTGGCGTTGAGCAGCAGCACGCCCTGACGGGCCCAGGCCTCGAGGTTGCCGTGGTCGGGCTGGGGCACACCGAGGTCGGACTCCATCTCGGCGTGGATGTTGCGCAGCGAGGGCGGGACGTCGATGCCGGGGCGCACCGAGAAGCACAAGCCGTGGGCCTGGCCGGGACCGTGGTAGGGGTCCTGGCCCAGGATCAGCACCTTGACCGCGGCGAACGGGGTGAGGTGCAGGGCCGCGAAGACGTCGTCCGAGGGAGGGAACACCTGGTGGTGGCGCCGCTCCTCGTCGACGAAGGCTCGCAGGCCGGCGAAGTAGGGCTGGCCCAGCTCGGTCCTCAGCACCGGGTTCCAGTCCGTGGTGGCCATCGCCGGCCGAACCTACCGAACCCTCCGACCGGGTCAGAAGGGGGTCGAGTCCGCCGGGGTCAGGCAACCCGCCGAACTGGTCTGCGATCTGGGGGTCGGGCCCCCCGATCCACCTACCGGTTCAGGAAGGAGGGCGGGTCGGCCGACGGCGGGCGACGATCGTTGGCACACTGGGGCCATGACCACTGCGACCGACCCCGCCGCCACGCTCATCTGGTCCGCCACCGGCATCGAGGTGCACAACGTGGTGGTGGGACCGTTCGAGAACAACGTCTACGTGGCCCGCTGCACCGAGACCGGCGACGCCGTGCTGGTCGATGCGGCCAACGAGCACGAACGCCTGCTCGAGCTGTGCCGGACCTTGGGGGTGCGCCGAGTGCTCGAGACCCACGGCCACTGGGACCACATCCAGGCCGTGCCCGAGCTGCGCGACGCCGGCTACGACGTGGCCGTCACCGCCGCGGATGCCGACATGCTCCCCAGCTACGACTCGACCATCGCGGACGGCGACGTGATCGAGGTCGGGCGCCTGCTCCTCCACGCCATCCACACCCCGGGCCACACGCCGGGCTCGGTGTGCTTCACCGTCGAGGGCACCCCGCTGCTCTTCAGCGGCGACACGCTGTTCCCCGGCGGCCCCGGCAACACCAAGAACGGCGGGCACTTCGGGACCATCATGCGGTCGCTCGACGAGCGCCTCTTCCCCCTCCCCGACGACACCGTCGTGCTGCCCGGACACGGCGACCGCACCACCATCGGCGCCGAGCGGCCGCACCTCCAGGAGTGGGCGGATCGGGGCTGGTGACGCAGTCGGCATCGATCCGCGAACATGCGGGCATGGCCGATGCCCTGCCCTCGCCCCTGCGGCCGCTCGACCACACCCCGGTCCACACCGAGGACCTGCCGGCCACGCCCCTGCGGGACCGTTCCATCCCGGCCACCGCCTGGGTCGAGGCACCCGCATCGCTGCTGGCCTTGGGCGACGACCTCGCCGACGCGCCCGTCGCCCGCTACATCCGACGCATCGGGCCGTGGCTGCTGTGGCGCGCCGGTCCGCCCTCGAGGGGCGACGCCCGGTGCTGGGCGGGCCTCGCCGAGGACCTGGAGACCGCGTTCACGCTCCGGCTGCACCCCGACGGCACCGCCGATGGGGTGGGCCCCTCGGGCACCCGTCACGATCGGTTCCGAGCCTGGAAGGAGGACCTGCGCGATACGGCCTGACCGGCCCAGAGCCCGGCCCGGGAGCCATTTCCCCTACGCGGGTAGTGCGAATGTGGCGCCACCTCCTACCCTGGGGTCATGGCTGATGTTGCCGCCGATGGGGCCACTCCCGTCCTTCAGATCACCGACCTCCACGCTGCGCCGGCGGGCGGGGGCGACGACATCTTGACCGGCGTCAGCCTCACCGTCGGCCCCGGTGAGGTCCACGCCGTGATGGGGCCCAACGGCTCGGGGAAGTCGACCCTCGCCAGCGTCCTGCTCGGCAGCCCCGAGTACTCGGTCACCGGCGGCACCGTGAAGTTCCTCGGCGACGACATCGCCGAGTGGGGGGCCGACATGCGGGGCGCGGCGGGCATGTTCCTCGCCTTCCAGTACCCCCAGACCATCCCCGGCGTCTCGGTGCTGAACTTCCTGCGCCAGGCCCTCTCGGCCCGCAAGGGCATCGACCTCTCGATGCTCGAGCTGCGCCTCTCGATCATGGAGTGGATGGAGCGCCTGGGCATCGACCCCGCCTTCGCCGACCGCCACCTGAACGACGGCTTCTCCGGCGGGGAGAAGAAGCGCAACGAGGTGCTGCAGATGGCGATCCTCGAGCCCGAGCTGGCGGTGCTCGACGAGACCGACTCGGGCCTCGACATCGACGCCCTGCGCACCGTCGCGTCGGGTGTCCGCGAGGTCCGCCAGGACCGCCCCGAGCTCGGCATCCTCGTCATCACCCACTACCAGCGGCTGCTCGACGAGCTGAACCCCGACACCGTCCACCTGCTGGTCGACGGGCGCGTCGCCCGCACCGGTGGGCCGGAGCTGGCCCGGAAGCTGGAGGCCGAGGGCTACGCCGAGTGGATGGCCCCGGCATGACCGACCTGCCCACCGAGCTGCCCACCGGCCTCACGACCACCGACCTCCCCACCGCCGCCGCCCAGCCGTCGGTCGCTCCCCTTGCGTCGGTCGCCGGCGAGGTGCTCGACGTGGCCGCCATCCGGCGTGACTTCCCGATCCTCGACAAGGAGATCGGCGGCCAGCGCCTGGTGTACCTCGACTCGGCCTCGTCGTCCCAGCGTCCCCAGGCGGTGATGGAGGCCATGTCCGCCTTCGCCGAGACCGACTACGCCAACATCCACCGCGGCGTCTACGCCTTGGCCGAGCGGGCCACCGGCCGCTACGAGGCCGCCCGCGGCGCGGTCGCCCGCTTCATCGGCGCGCCGAGCGCGGATGAGGTCGTCTTCACCAAGAACGCTACCGAGGGCTTGAACCTGGTGGCCCAGTCGTGGGGCCGGACCCACCTCGGGCCCGGCGACGCGGTGGTGCTCACCCAGATGGAGCACCACTCCAACATCGTGCCGTGGTTCCAGCTCCAGGCCGAGAAGGGCTTCGAGATCCGCTGGATCCCCGTGACCCCCGACGGTCACCTCGACCTGAGCGAGCTCGATCGGCTCCTCGACGGGGCCAAGATGGTCGCCCTCACCGCCATGTCGAACGTGCTCGGCACCCTCACCCCGGTCCGTGAGATCGCCGATGCCGCCCACGCCGCCGGCGCCCTCGTCACCGTGGACGCCTGCCAGTTCGTGCCCCACGTGCCCGCCGACGTGGTTGCCATGGGCGCCGACTTCGCCGCCTTCAGCGGCCACAAGATGGTGGGGCCCACCGGCATCGGGGTGCTGTGGGGCCGGTCCGAGCTGCTTGACGCCATGCCCCCGTTCCTGGGCGGCGGCGGGATGATCCTCACCGTCGACCAGGGCGGCTTCACCCCCGACGCCTTCCCGGCCAAGTTCGAAGCGGGCACCCCGCCGATCATCGAGGCCATCGGCCTGCACGCCGCGGTCGACTACCTCGATGCCTTGGGCATGGACGCGGTGCGGGCCCACGAGGTGAGCCTCACGGCGTATGCCTTCCGCGCCCTCACCGAGCGGATGGGCGACCGCCTCACCATCCACGGCCCGCCCGAGCCCGCCCAGCGCGGCGGCGTCCTCTCGCTCGCCGTCGACGAGGTCCACCCCCATGACCTGGCCCAGGTCATGGACGAGCACGCCGTGTGCGTCCGCCCCGGCCACCACTGCGCCAAGCCGCTCATGAAGGTGCTGGGTTGCGGGGCCACCGCTCGGGCCTCGCTCTACGTCTACAACGACACCGACGACGTCGACGCTCTGGCCGATGCCCTGGCCCACGCGGCAGACTTCTTCGCTTCCTGATCCTTCCTCTCTACCTCGCCTCGTCGGAGACACCCATGCCCGGACTCGAAGACCTCTACCGGGAGATCATCCTCGACCACTACCGCTCGCCTCGGAACCGGGGTGAGCTGGACGTGCCCCCGGCGACCAAGACCGAGGGGTTCAACCCCCTCTGTGGCGACGAGATCATCGTCTTCGTCACCCTCGACGGCGACACCGTCACCGACATCAAGATCGCCGGGCAGGGCTGCTCGATCAGCCAGTCCTCGGCATCGATGATGTCGGCCGCGGTCAAGGGCCGGACGCGGGCCGAGGTCGACGACCTCACCCGGGCGTTCAAGTCGATGATGTCGATCCACGAGACGAGCCTCGGAGGCACCCCGGAGGGTAACGGCGACGGCGACCCCGACGGCGAGATCATCGAAGCCCCCGACGTGAAGCTGGGCGACCTCGAGGCCCTCCAGGGCGTGGTGAAGTTCCCCGTCCGCATCAAGTGCGCCACCCTGTCGTGGAACACCTTGGCCCAGGCCATCGACGAAGCCGCCGACCGGAGCTGAGGTCTCCCGCACGCCACCGATCGACCGCCCTCTAGGTTGGCGAGGGTGAGCGACAGCGAGCAGGCCGGCGGTGCGGTGATCGACACGGCGACGGTGGCGGCGGTGCTGTTCGACATGGACGGCGTGCTGACCGACACCGCATCGGTGCACCAGCAGGCGTGGGCGCAGCTCTTCGACGTCGCCCTCCCGGTGCTTGCCCCCGACCGCCAGCACGCGCCGTTCTCCACCGAGGACTACCGGCGCCTGGTCGACGGCCGGGCCCGCATCGACGGGGTCGAGGCCACCCTCGTCGACCGGGGCGTCGCCCTCCCCCGCGGCCAGATCAGCGACCCGCCCGGCACGGCGTCGGCGTGGGCCCTGGCCAACCGCAAGAACGACCACTTCCACCAGGCCCTGGCCTCGGTGGGCGTGGCCACCTTCCCGACCAGCATCACCGTGCTCGACGCGGTGCGAGCCGCCGGGGTGCCCACCGCCGTGGTGTCAGCCAGCCGCAACCGGGCCGAGGTGCTGGCCACCGCCGGCCTGGCTGACCGCTTCGACGCGGCGGTCGACGGCCTCGACATCGAGGACATGGGCCTGGCCGGCAAGCCCGACCCGGCCACCTTCGTCGAGGCCGCCCGCCGCCTCGGCGTCGACCCCGCGCGCTCGGTGGTGGTCGAGGACGCGACCTCCGGGGTTGCCGCCGGACGCGCCGGGGGCTTCGGCCTCGTCATCGGCGTCGCCCGCCACGACGACCCCGCCGACCTCCTCGCCGCTGGCGCCCACGTCGTGGTCGCCGACCTGACCGAGGTCGCCGTCACCTGACGGCGCGCGCCAAACGGTGGGCGCCCCGGCCGCCGACCGGCTGGACTGATCCCGTGATCGAGATCCCCGGCCTCCCGCCCCGCCTGTCGGACGAGGTGCTCGCCCGGCGCCGGGAGCTGTCGGTCACGCCGGACCTGGGCGAGATCCGGACCGAGCGCCTGGTACTCCGGCCCTACGTCGAGGCCGACGCATCGGAGCTCCACGCCATCTCCAACGGCGAGCCGGCCACCCGGCTGGGCGGCCGCATCGAGGCCTACGACGCCGACGAGCTGATCTGGCGGTTCATGCGTTCAGGTCCCTTCGTCGGGCCCGACGACCTCCGCCTCCTGCACGGGCACATCGCGGCGCTGCCCGACGCCCGGGTCCTGACCGCGGTCGACCGGGCGACGAACGAGCTGCTGGGCTCTGTGAGCCTTCTGGCCAACGTCCCGGCCGACCTGAAGGTCGAGGTCGGCAACATCTGGTACTGCCCCGCCGTCCAGGGCACGGGTGTGAACGCCGAAGCCGTCGGCTCGGTGATCGACGCTCTCTTCGGGCTCGGCTACCAACGCATCGAGTGGAAGTGCCACGCCCTGAACCTGCGGTCCCGCAGAGCCGCCGAGCGGTTGGGCTTCACGTTCGAGGGCGTCCTCGACCGCCACCTCATCGTCCAAGGCCGTCACCGGGACAGCGCCTGGTACCGCCTCCTCGCCTCCGACCACCGGCCTTGATGGCGCAGCCGGGCCCGCATCTGTATGTGACCAGGTCAGCATCATGATGCTACAGTGACGGTCATGAGGACGACGATCACCCTGGCCGACGATGTCGCCGCCGCGGTGGACGAGCGCATGCGCGGCAACCACGTGGGGCGCAGCCAGGCCGTGAACGACTTGGTCCGGGCCGGTCTGCGCCAGACGAAGGCGCGCTCTCGCTACGAGCTGCCGACGTTCGACCTCGGGATCAAGGTCGACATCACCAACATCGGTGACGTGCTGGACATGCTCGACCAGTGCGATGCGGAGGACGCCCGGTCGAGTGCTGGTTGACGCCAACCTCCTCGTCTACGCCGTCGATCTCCGGAGCCCCCGTCGCGACGCGGCCCGCTCGTGGTTCTCCGACGCGCTCAACGGCGAGAACCGGGTGGCGCTGCCGTGGATCAGCCTCGGCGCCTTCGTCCGGGTCGTCACCCACCCGCGCATCCTCGCCAACCCGATCTCGATCGACCAGGCGTGGTCCACGGTCGAGGGGTGGCTGGCCCTCGACAACGTCTGGACGCCGAACCCGGGACAGGGTCACGCGCCGATCCTTGGCCGCCTCCTCCGCAGCACCGGTGCCACGGGCAACCTGGTCACCGACGCCCAGCTTGCCGCCCTCGCCCTCGAGCACGGCCTCACGGTGGCCTCGGCGGACAGCGACTTCGCCCGCTTCCCCGAGGTGCGCTGGCACAACCCCCTGCATTGACCCGGCACCCGGGGGCGTCATCGGGCACAAGAAGCGGATCGGTCGCCCGGCCTCGCCGGCGAGCACAGCTAGGCCGGGCTGGCCGACGGGAGTGGTTCTTGCGCCGGGATCGGACCGCGGCGGGCGTGATCGGGCGCAAGAACGGCGCTATGTCGCAAGGCCCGAGGTCTGGCGCCCGGTGGTGGCGCGGTGGGACGAGGAGCGCGGGATGGATCGCAGCCGGTTCTTGCGCCGGGATGGGCCTGTCCGGAGTCGCGGCGCCGAGTCTCGACCCTGGATGACCCACCACTCATCCGAAGGCGTTGGGAGGAAGCCGCTGACGCGCGACGATGCTCCGATGCAGATCGGGCCCCTCGCAGCGGACGACCAATAGTGGGCGGCGGAAACGCGACGACCAACGACCCGGGACTGATCTCGCGCACCGGTTGGGAGTTCACCTACATCGGTGTGCACCCCGACGTCGAGGGCCGGCGCGAGGCGCTCTGCACCCTCGGCAACGGTTACATGGGCACCCGCGGCGCAGCGCCCGAGGCGGTCTCCGACGGCACCCACTACCCCGGCACCTACGTGGCCGGCACCTACAACCGCCTCACCACCGAGCTGGCCGGCACCCGCATCGACCACGAGAGCCTGGTGAACCTCCCGAACTGGCTGCCGCTCACCCACCGGGGGGCGCCGGCGACCGCGGCGGAGGGGCGGCCGCCGCCGTGGTTCGCTCCCGGCGTCGGCGAGGTGCTCGAGCTGCGCCAGACCCTCGACCTGCACCGCGGCACCCTGCGGCGCCGCCTGCGGGTGCGCGACGAGGAGGGTCGCATCACCGCCGTCGACGAGCGTCGCATCGTGTCGATGGACGACCCGCACATCGCCGCCATCGAGCAGGTCATCACGCCCGAGAACTGGTCCGGCCGCCTCGAGGTGTGCTCTGCCCTCGACGGGCGGGTCGCCAACACCAACGTGGTCGAGGACCGCCTGCTGGCCAACGACCACCTAACGGCGGTCGACATCGGTTGGAGCGACGGCGGCGTCGACTGGCTCGAGGTCGACACGTCGTGGTCCCACGTGCGCACCGCGCTGGCCGCCCGCACCCACATGCACACCGACGGCCCGGTGCGGGTGCGCTTCGAGTCCTCGCACACCCCTGAGCTGGTCAGTCGGGTGCTGTCCTGCGATGCGGTCGAGGGCCGCCCGGTCACCGTCGAGAAGGTCGTGGCCATCTTCACCAGCCGCGACGCGGCGGTCGGCCGCCCCCTGGAATCGGCCCGCCAGGCGCTCGTCGGCGTCGGCACCTTCGACACCCTCCTCTTCATGCACGAGCTGGCGTGGAAGCACCTCTGGGAGCGTTGCGAGATCGACGTCACCGACGACACCGGGGACGAGGAGGTCATCGCCGCGGTGCGGCTGCACGCCTTCCACGTGCTGCAGACCGCCTCCCCGCACGTCAAGGACGTCGACGCCAGCCTCGCCGCCCGCGGCCTGCACGGCGAGGGCTACCGGGGCCACATCTTCTGGGACGAGCTGTTCGTCTTCCCGTTCCTCAACTTCCGCTTCCCCGACATCACCCGGGCCCTCCTGCGCTACCGCGCCCGGCGCCTCCCCGCCGCCCGGCGCCAGGCTCGCGCGCTGGCACAGCTGGGGGCCCGCTTCCCGTGGCAGTCGGGCAGCGACGGCTCCGAGCAGACGCCCAACCAGCTCTGGAACCCGCGATCGGGCCGCTGGATGCCCGACAACTCCCGGCGCCAGCACCACGTCGGTCTCGCCGTGGTGTGGAACGTGTGGCAGTACCACCAGGCCAGCGGCGACTACCGCTTCATGCTGGAGCACGGCACCGAGCTGCTCGTCGAACAGGCCCGGTTCTGGACCGGTCTCGCCGCCCGGGGCGACGACGGGCGCTTCCACATCCGGGGCGTCATGGGCCCCGACGAGTACCACGACGGCTACCCGGGCGGCATAGGTGGGGGCATCGACGACAACGCCTACACCAACGTCCTCGTCAGCTGGCTGCTGCAGCGGGTGCTCGAGGTCCTGCGCGGCTTCAACGGGCACCAGGCCGAGGTCCAGCTCTGGGAGCGGCTCGGGGTCACCGAGGACGAGGCCGACCACTGGGAGGAGGTGGCGCACCTGCTGCACGTCCCCTTCCACGACGGGATCATCAGCCAGTTCGCCGGGTGGGACGAGCTCGCCGAGATCGACTGGGAGGACTACCGGGCCCGCTACGGCAACATCGGGCGCCTCGACCTGATCCTCGAGGCCGAGGGCGACTCCACCAACCACTACAAGCTGGCCAAGCAGGCCGACGTGTTGATGCTCTTCTACCTGATGACCCCCGACGAGCTGTGCGACCAGCTCGGGACCATGGGCCATGGGTGCGACGCCAGCCTCCTCGACCGGACCGTCGAGTACTACATCGACCGCACCGCTCACGGCTCGACGCTGAGCCGCATCGTCTACGCCTGGGTCACCGCCCGCGTCGACCCGGCCAAGTCGTGGGAGCTCTTCCGCGAGGCCCTCGCCGCCGACATCGACGACACCCAGGGCGGCACCACGCCCGAGGGCATCCACCTCGGCGCCATGGCCGGCAGCCTCGACCTGCTCCAACGCTGCTACAGCGGCCTCCAGCTCCGGGGCGACGAGGTCTGGTTCGACCCGCACCTGCCGCCGTCGGTGGCCAGCCTGGCGTTCGACCTGGTGCACCGCGACCGCACCCTCAGCGTCACGCTGTCGCACGCCACCCTGCGCATCGAGGTCGAGCCCGGTGCCGTGGTCCCCGTGTTCATCGGGGTGAGGGGCAAGGTCACCG